>NZ_JBEZWL010000011.1:0-108394 GCF_040648015.1 Streptomyces sp. NPDC029216
GCGCGGGGGCCGCCCAGGGCAGCAGGGCGGCGGCGCCGGCCCCGGCGCCCAGGGCCAGGACCGTGCGGCGGGCCGGGGGTGAGGGGGTGGTGCCGTGGCCGGTCGAGGGCATGGGGGCTCCTGGGTGGCTGCGGGCGGCTGGGCGGTGTCCTGTCATCTCGTTTCAGCTCCGGTCGACACCCCACCCCGTCCCCGCCCCCGGCCGGCGGACGTCTTCGGGGTGGAGCACCTCCTTGATGCCGCGTGCCGCCAGCAGGGGCCGGTCCTGTGCGTGCTCCGCGCGGATCACCGCCGGGCGGATTCCCTCCGCGGCCAGGGCCGCCCAGGCCTCGAAGAACGTGCCGCCGGGGGCGCACGCCGAGCGCGGCCGGCCGGAGTCCAGGGCCAGGGCGGTGGACCGTACGGCCGGGCGGTGCTCCCGGCCCCGCCAGGCCCCGGCGATCCGGGCGACGGCGGCGCCGGCCGGTTTGGTCCGGCGGTCGTTGGTGAGCAGGCCCAGGCCGTACTCCAGCTCCGGGAAGTCCGCCAGCTCGCGGGACACGTCGTGGGAGCACCACCAGGTCACCCCCCACAGGCCGGGGCAGTCCAGCGCGGCCGCCAGGGTGGCCTCGGTGAACTCCGCCGCGTGCTCGGGCGGGATCAGCGGCGCGGGTGCCCCGACCTCCTGGAGCCACACGGGGCGGTGCGGGTCCTCCGCCCAGGCCTTGGACAGCTCGACGAGGTAGGCGGCGTGCTGTTCGGTGGCCGTACCGGAGCGGCCGTGGCGCTGCGCGGTCCCGTTGAACACCCACGCGTGCACGGCGGTGGCCGCCCCCAGCCGGGCCGCCTGCGCCGGGGTGAAGGGGTGCCCGTCCCGGAACCAGGCGGCGTCGTACTCGGCGTGCAGGTGGAACCGGCCCGGCGCGCCCTCCTCGCAGGCGGCCAGCATCCGCTCCAGCCAGCGCTGCGCCTGGGCCTCGGTGATCCGGTCGGGGTCGGGGTGGGGGTCGTCGGAGAACTGGTTGATCTCGTTGCCGATGGTCATGCCCAGGAAGTTCGGCCGGTCGGCGAGGGCCGCGGCCAGGGTGCGCAGGTACTCCTCCTGCCCGGCCACCACGTCCGGATCGGTGAAGAGGTTGCGGCGGTGCCAGGTCCCGGTCCACGCGGGCAGGAAGTCGAAGCTGGACAGGTGCCCCTGGAGGCCGTCCACGTTCACGTCGAGCCCGCGCTCGGCGGCCGCGTCGGCGAGAGCCACGAGCTGTTCGACGGCGCGCGGCCGGATCAGGGTCCGGTTCGGCTGGAAGAGCGGCCAGAGCGGGAACACCCGTACGTGGTCCAGGCCGAGCGCGGCGATCGAGTCGAGGTCGGCGCGGACCTCGGCGAGGTCGAAGTCCAGCCAGTGGTGGAACCAGCCCCGGGTGGGGGTGTAGTTCGCGCCGAAGCGCAGGGTTCGGTGGCGGGCGGCGCGGTCCATGAGGGGTCCCGGAGTTCAGGGGGAATTCGCCGGACGCCCACAAACTGCCGGGCCGTTCGGGGGGAAGTCAACGGGGCGTCCGGCGCCGGGCGGCCGAATTCCGGCGGGAGGGCCACTTATGCGCTTCAGCCCCGTCGCCGCAAGGGTGGCGGGCGGGTGCTGTGACGCGGCTAATGCGGTTTAGTACGGGCGCGCGTACAGGCGTCCGTACGGAAAGGGGCAGGGCCGTTCCGGCCGCACGGGAAGGTCCGGCGGGCCGCCGCCGGTGCGGACCGGCGGGGCCGGATCGCGTACGGTCCGGCCAACGAAGTCCAAACGAAGTCCAGTCGTTCACGTCACCGAGGGATGAGGCGGCACGGCCATGGCCCGCAGACCCACCATCAAGGACATCGCCCGCCAGGCCGGGGTGTCGGAGAGCGCCGTCTCCTTCGCGCTGAACGGCAGACCGGGGGTCTCCGAGGGCACCCGCGCCCGGATCCGCCGGGTCGCCGAAGAGCTCGGCTGGCGGCCCAACAGCGCCGCCCGCGCCCTGTCCGGCGAACGTTCCGGCGCGGTGGGGCTGGTGCTGGCCCGCCCCGCGCACACCCTGGGCGTCGAATCCTTCTTCCTGCGGCTCGTGTCCGGCATCCAGGAGGTGCTCTCGGCCGCCGGTTCCGCCCTGCTGTTCCAGGTGGTGGAGGACGTCGAGGCCGAATGCGCCGTGTACCGCCGGTGGTGGGCCGAACGCCGGGTGGACGGGGTCCTCGTCGTCGACCCCCGGATCCGCGACCCCCGGCCGCTGCTGCTGTCCCGGCTGGGCCTTCCGGCGGTGGTGATAGGCGGCGGCGCCGGGACGCCCCCGGACCCGTGGGACCCCGGGGTCCCGGCCCCGCCGGGCGGAGGGCCGCCCGGCGCGGGCGCCGGGCCGGCGACGGACGGTGGGGCGACGGACGGCGGGGTGGGGCTCGCGGCGGTGTGGGCGGACGACGCCCGGGCCATGACCGAGGTCCTGGACCACCTCCACGGGCTCGGCCACCGCCGCATCGTCCACATCGCCGGCCTGCCCGGCCTCGCCCACACCGCCCGCCGGGTCGCCGCGCTGCGCGCCGAGGCGGAACGGCTCGGGCTCTCCGCGGCCCGGGTGCGCTCGGTGCCCACGGACTACTCCGACACCGAGGGCGCCGCCGCGACCCGCCGGGTCCTCGCCGAGCCGGAACCGCCCACCGCGCTGGTCTACGACAACGACGTGATGGCGGTGGCGGGCCGCGCGGTCGCCGCCGAGCTGGGCATCCCGGTGCCCGGCCGGCTCTCCATCGTGGCCTGGGACGACTCGCCCCTGTGCCGGCTCACCCATCCCCGGCTGACCGCCCTGGTCCGGGACACCGCCGGATTCGGCCGGCTCGCCGCCGAGGAACTGCTCTCCGTCCTGGCCGGGGCCCCGCCCCGGGCCCGCGAGAGCGAGCTGCCCCGGCTGGAACCCCGCGGGAGTACGGCCCCGCCACCGGCCGCATACTGAAATCCGACCCCTTTTCAGGAGTGCCTCCGTGACCACCCCCACCTCAGCCTTCCCCACCCCGCGCGCGGCCGCGACGGCGGCCGCCACGGCCGACACCGCCGGTCCGGTCGTGGCGATCGACATCGGGGGAACGAAGATCGCCGGGGCGCTGGTCCACCCCGACGGCGAGATGACCGCGGCCACCCGGCGGCCGACCCCGCGCGGGACGGACCCGGAGGCGGTGCTGGCGGCGGTCACCGAGGTCATCGCCGAACTGTCCGAGGCCCCGCTGTGGGAGCGGGCCGTCCGCTGCGGGATCGGGAGCGCGGGCCCGGTCGACACCTCGCGCGGCACGGTCAGCCCGGTCAACATCGGCGCCTGGCGCGGCTTCCCCGTCCAGGCGCGGGTCGCCGCCGAGCTGCGCGCCCGCGGGGCCCGGATCCCGGTCGTCCTGGCGGGCGACGGGGTCGCGATGACGGCGGCGGAGCACTGGCTCGGAGCCGCCCGGGGGTACGCGAACGCCCTCTGCATGGTGGTCTCCACCGGGGTCGGCGGCGGCCTGATCCTGAACAACCAGCTCCATGCCGGCCCCACCGGCAACGCCGGTCACATCGGCCACATCAGCGTCGCTTTCGACGGCGAACCCTGCGTCTGCGGCGGCCGCGGCTGCGTGGAATCCCTCGCCTCCGGCACCGCCATCGCCCGCTGGGCCCTCGCCCAGGGCTGGACCGGCCCCGACCCGACCGCCGCGGGCGTCGCCGCCTCCGCCGAGGCGGGCGACCCGGTCGCCCTGGCCGCCTTCGACCGGGCCGGGCGCGCCCTGGCCGCCGCCATCGCGGCCACCGCCACCCTGGTCGAGACCGACATCGCCGTGATCGGCGGCGGGGTCGCCGCCAGCGGTGAGACCCTCTTCGGACCGGTCCGGCGGCACCTGGCCTCGTACGCCACCCTGGCCTTCGTCAAGGACCTGCGGGTCGTCCCGGCCGCCCTCGGCACCCACGCCGGGCTCATCGGCGCGGCCGCCGCCGCGATGATGCTGGCGCCCGCCGACTGACGGTGTCCTACGGCTTGACCGAGCGGTAGTACCGCCGGGCCCCCTCGTGCAGGTCCAGCGGATCGGTGTAGATCGCCGTCCGCAGGTCCACCAGCTGCGCCGCGTGCACCTCGTGCCCGATCCGGTCGCGGCTGAGGATCACCGTCCGGGTGAACTGCTCCGTCAGCCGGGCGTCCGCCCCTTCCTTCGTGACCAGCAGGTTCGGGACGGCGAGGGTGGCCACGGACGAGGTGTTGCGGGCCCGCGCGTACGCGTCCTGGGGCATCACCGCCGCGCGGTAAAACCGCGCCGGGGTCCCGCTGGCCTGGAGGTCCGCCACGAGGTCGCCCAGCTGGACCAGCCGGATGTCGAAACGCTCCGACAGCTCGCGCACCGCGTTCGTGGGGAGGCCGCCCGACCAGAAGAAGGCGTCGATCCGCCCCGCCTGCAGCTCCGCGGGCATGGTGTCGATGCCGATGGCGACGGGGGTGATGTCGTGGGCCGGGTCCAGCTTGGCCGCCCTCAGCAGCCGGTCCGAGACCAGCCGGACCCCGGAGCCGTCCTGGCCGACCGCGACCCGCTTGCCCCGCAGGTCGCGGGCCGACTGCACCGGCGACCCGGCGGGCACCACCAGCTGGACGTAGTCGTCGTAGAGCCGGGCGACCCCGCGCAGCTGCTCGGCGCCCGGCTTGCCGTCGGTCCGGTACTTGGCGACCGCGTCCGCCGTCGCGATGGTGAAGTCGGCCTCACCGGAGGCCACCCGCTGGAGGTTCTGCTGCGAACCCTCGCTGGTCTCCAGCCGGACCTTGACCCCGGGCATGTCCTGCGCGAGGGCCTGCTCCAGCAGCTGCCCGTAGCGGTGGTAGACGCCGGTACGGACCCCCGTGCTGAAGGCGAGCCGCCCCTTGAGCTCGGGCTCCCCGAAGGGCCGCAGCCACCACAACAGCACCCCGAGCACGGCCAGCACGGCGACCAGCCCCACGAGCAGGCGGCGCGGGCTGATACGGGGTGGTACGAGGGACATGCCCGCGATCCTCCCACCCACCCCGCCGTCTGTCACGGCCCGGCCCGGCGGGCTGCCGGCCGTGTGCCCCCGCCCTGGCTCCGAGCAGGGACACCAGGCCGAAGCCGTCCACCGCCGTACGGGGGACGGGGGGCTCCCCGGCACCGCCTACCCTTGTTGCATGACCAGCAGCAGCGACCGGAGCACGGCAGTGGTGGACCCCAAGGGAACTTACGAGGTGCGCACCTACGGGTGCCAGATGAACGTGCACGACTCCGAGCGGCTCTCCGGTCTGCTGGAGGACGCCGGCTACGTCCGGGCCCCCGAGGGCTCGGACGGCGACGCCGACGTGGTCGTCTTCAACACCTGCGCGGTGCGCGAGAACGCCGACAACAAGCTGTACGGCAACCTCGGCCGGCTCGCCCCGATGAAGACGAAGCGCCCCGGCATGCAGATCGCCGTCGGCGGCTGCCTCGCGCAGAAGGACCGCGACACCATCGTCAAGAAGGCCCCCTGGGTCGACGTCGTGTTCGGCACGCACAACATCGGCAAGCTGCCCGTCCTCCTGGAGCGCGCCCGCATCCAGGAGGAGGCCCAGATCGAGATCGCCGAGTCGCTGGAGGCCTTCCCCTCCACCCTGCCGACCCGCCGCGAGTCCGCGTACGCCGCCTGGGTGTCGATCTCCGTCGGCTGCAACAACACCTGCACCTTCTGCATCGTCCCGGCGCTGCGCGGCAAGGAGGAGGACCGCCGCCCCGGCGACATCCTCGCCGAGGTCGAGGCCCTGGTCGCCGAGGGCGTCTCCGAGATCACCCTGCTCGGCCAGAACGTCAACGCCTACGGCTCCGACCTCGGCGACCGCGAGGCCTTCAGCAAGCTGCTGCGCGCCTGCGGCCGGATCGAGGGCCTGGAGCGGGTCCGCTTCACCTCCCCGCACCCGAAGGACTTCACCGACGACGTCATCGCCGCCATGGCGGAGACCCCGAACGTGATGCCGCAGCTGCACATGCCGCTGCAGTCCGGCTCGGACCCGATCCTCAGGGCCATGCGCCGGTCCTACCGGCAGGAGCGTTTCCTCGGGATCATCGAGAAGGTCCGCGCCGCCATCCCGCACGCCGCGATCTCCACCGACATCATCGTGGGCTTCCCCGGCGAGACGGAGGAGGACTTCCAGCAGACGATGCACGTGGTCCGCGAGGCCCGCTTCGCCAGCGCCTTCACCTTCCAGTACTCCAAGCGCCCCGGCACCCCGGCGGCCGAGATGGAGGGGCAGATCCCCAAGGAGGTCGTCCAGGACCGCTACATGCGCCTGGTCGCCCTCCAGGAGGAGATCTCCTGGGAGGAGAACAAGAAGCAGGTCGGCCGCACCCTGGAGGTCATGGTCGCCGAGGGCGAGGGCCGCAAGGACGGCGCCACCGCCCGCCTCTCGGGCCGTGCCCCCGACAACCGCCTGGTGCACTTCACCAAGCCGGACGAGGAGGTCCGCCCGGGCGACGTGGTGACCGTGGAGATCACCTACGCGGCCCCGCACCACCTCCTGGCCGAGGGCCCGACCACCGCCGTGCGCCGCACCCGCGCCGGCGACGCCTGGGAGAAGCGCAACGCCGCCCCGGCCCAGCCGCAGGGCGTCATGCTCGGCATCCCGACCCTGGGCGTCCCGGCCCCGCTGCCGGCGGCCACCTCGGGCTGCGCGATCGACTGATCCGGGACACGACCCCGGCGCGGTGGCCCTCCGTCCGCCGCGCCGGGGCGTCTGGCCCGATGCCGTGACACCGCCTAGGCTGCGGATCATGCTCGTAGCCGCCGCCGTATGCCCCGCCCCGCCGCTCCTCGTGCCGGAGGTCGCCACGGGCGCCGCCGCCGAACTCGACGAGGCCCGTACCGCCTGCTCCGACGCGCTCGCCGTGCTGGCCGCCTCCCGGCCCGACGTGCTGGTCGTGGTCGGCTGCGCCGACGCCGACCACGAGGGGACGTACCCGCAGGGCTCCCGGGGCGGCTTCCACGGCTTCGGCGTCGACGCCGAGGTCCGGCTCGGGGAGGGCGAGGAGGGGCCGCGCGCCCTGCCCGCCTCCCTGTCCGTGGGCGCCTGGCTGCTCGGCCGCGCGCGGTGGGGCGCCGCCCCCGTCGAGGGGCTCGCCGTCACCGCCTCGATGGACTCCGGGCGCTGCCTGGAGACCGGCCGGGAGCTCGCCGCCGCCGACGAGCGGGTCGCGCTGCTGGTCATGGGTGACGGCAGCGCCTGCCGCACCCTGAAGGCCCCGGGCTACCTCGACGACCGCGCCGCCGCCTTCGACGCCGCCGCCGGCCGCGCCCTGGGCGCCGCCGACACCGACGCGCTGGCCGCGCTGGACCCCGTACTCGCCGCCGAGCTCCAGGCCGCCGGGCGGGCCCCCTGGCAGGTGCTCGCGGGCGCCGCCGAGGGCGCGGGCCTGGACGGGCGGCTGCTGTACGAGGACGCCCCGTACGGGGTCGGCTACTTCGTGGCCGCCTGGTCCTGACGCCGCAGCCCGCCGACGGGTGACCGCACACGCCGAAGGGGCGTGGGATCCTCGATCCCACGCCCCTTCGGCGTTCGCAGGCGCCGCGCCTCAGGGAGCCGCCGGCGGCGTCGGCCCGCCGGGGTCGTCCTTGTGCGCGACCTTGCCCAGGGCGTCCTTTGCCTTGTCCGTACCGGTCGTGATCCGGTCGCTGTATTTGCCATGGGTCTTGGAGTCCACGACCTTGGCGACCTTGTCCAGGCCCTCGCCGATCCTGCCCTCGTGCTTCTGCGCGAGGTCGCCGACCTTCTCCTTGGCCGGAGCGAGCTTGGCCTTCAGATTGTCGAGCAGGCCCATGGGTCACCTTCCTGGGGGTCCCCCCGGACGGAGCCCGGGGGAGGCGGTAGCTACGTACGGGCGCCGTCGCCGGTCTCGCTGTCCGCGGCTGCCTCCGCCGACTGCTGCTTGGGGATCTCCACGGCTGCCTCCGCCGCGGGAGCCCCGGCGGCAGCCGCCTCGGCCTCCCCGGCCCCAGCGGCCGGTTCGGTCTCCGCGGCCGGCGTCTCCGCCGGGGCGGTCTCGGCCGCGACCTCTCCGGTCGCTGCCTCGTCCTTATCCTTACGGCGGAAAATCCGGTCAAAAACGCCCATGTCTACTCCCATAACGTTACTCGTGCGGGTGAAGTTCCGCCTTGCCCGGACAGGCCTCCCCCGCTTGACGCGCCAGGCGCACGCCGGGCCGGAACCTCTTCAAGGCAACGACCCCGGACACACCCCGTCACCTCACCCGATCGGGTACATGCCGGAGGGTTTGCGAGACTGTGCCGGTGAGGAATGCAGCCCCCGCCCCGCGGGTCATCGCCGTCGTCGGTCCCACCGCGGCCGGAAAGTCCGACCTGGGCGTCGCCCTGGCCCGCCACTTCGACGGGGAGGTCGTCAACGCCGACTCCATGCAGCTCTACCGGGGGATGGACATCGGCACCGCCAAGCTGACGATGGACGAGCGCGGCGGCGTTCCCCACCACCTCCTCGACATCTGGGACGTCACCGAGACCGCCAGCGTCGCGGAGTACCAGCGCCTCGCCCGGGCCGAGATCGACCAGCTCCTCGCCCAGGGCCGCACCCCCGTCCTCGTCGGCGGCTCCGGCCTCTACGTCCGCGGCGCGCTCGACGCCATGGAGTTCCCCGGCACCGACCCCGAGGTGCGGGCCCGGCTGGAGGAGGAGGCCGCCCTGCGCGGCCCCGGCGCCCTGCACGCCCGCCTCGCCGCCGCCGACCCGGCGGCCGCCGCCGCGATCCTGCCCAGCAACGCCCGCCGCATCGTCCGGGCACTCGAAGTGATCGAGATCACCGGCAAGCCCTTCACCGCCAACCTGCCCGGCCACGAGTCCGTCTACGACACCGTCCAGATCGGCGTCGACGTGGCCCGCCCCGAGCTCGACGAGCGCATCGCGACGCGCGTCGACCGCATGTGGGAGGCGGGACTGGTCGACGAGGTCCGCGCCCTGGAGGCCCAGGGCCTGCGCGAGGGCATCACCGCCTCCCGCGCCCTGGGCTACCAGCAGGTACTGGCCGCCCTCGCCGGAGAGTGCACCGAGGACGAGGCCAGGGCCGAGACCGTACGGGCCACCAAGCGCTTCGCCCGCCGCCAGGACTCCTGGTTCCGCCGCGACCCCCGCGTCCACTGGCTCAGCGGAGCCGCCGCCGACCGCGGGGAACTCCCCCGACTCGCGCAGTCGTTGGTCGAACGAGCGGTCACAGCCTGATCACGTGATGGCATCGGGAAGCCCCGTGCGCCCATCGCGGGGCCGGGACCGTGCCATCATCAAACTTCTGAACAGTGGCGTGCGGAGTCCGAAGTGGGGAGGGCGCGTGGCTATGGAGGCCGGCCCTCGACGAGACACCGGGCGGGACGACACCGAGCGGGAAGCGGAACAGGATCTGTCCGCCGCCCCCGCGGAGACCGGTGGTCCCGCGGGCCCCGGCGTGCCGGGAGCGGCCGGCGGCCCGGACGGCCCGGACGGCCCCGACGGACTCGGCCTGCCCGCCGACCCCGCGCGGCTGACCCCCGACGGCCCCGACGCGCCCGAACCGGGCACCGAGGACGTCGCCGGCCCCGCCGTCGAGGTCGAGCTGCGCCCGCAGCGCAGGCTGCGCATCTGGCAGATCGCCCCCATCGTGATGCTGGCCGCCGCCGGCTCCCTGATGTTCGCCTTCCCGCTCGCCTTCGAGTTCGGCGACGGCGGCGCCGTCGTCGCCATGCTCGGCTTCCTCATCAGCTCCTGCGCGGGCGGCTGGGGCATGATGGCCGCGCGCCGCGTCGGCTACTCCTGGCCGGGGCTGCCGCCCCGCGGCAGCGGCCGCCGCCCCGACTGGCGGATCGCCGGGCTGTACGCGCTGATCGCGCTGGTCCTCGTGGCGCTCGCCGTCTACCGGGTGGCCCGGCTGCGCTGACCTGCGCCGACAAGGGGCTGACGGCGGTCTGACCGCATGCTGATCCCACCGGCCCCGGTCCCGGCCCGCTCGGTACCATGGCCGGGTGACGCACAGCACCCTCTCCTTCCTCAAGGGCCACGGCACCGAGAACGACTTCGTGATCGTCCCCGACCCGGACAACGCCATCGAGCTGCCGCCCACCGCCGTCGCCGCCCTGTGCGACCGCCGGGCCGGCATCGGGGCCGACGGTGTGCTGCACGTCGTACGCTCCGCCGCCCACCCCGAGGCCGCCCACCTGGCCGACGAGGCCGAGTGGTTCATGGACTACCGCAACAGCGACGGCTCCGTCGCCGAGATGTGCGGCAACGGCGTACGCGTCTTCGCCCGCTACCTCCAGCACGCCGGCCACGTCGAGCCCGGCGACTTCGCGGTGGCCACGCGCGGCGGCGTCAAGCAGGTCCACCTCGCGAAGACGGGCGACGTCACCGTCTCCATGGGCAGCGCCCGGCTCCCCGAAGGAGAGGTCACCGTCTCCGTCGGCGAGCGCTCCTGGCCCGCCCGCAACGTGAACATGGGGAACCCGCACGCCGTCGCGTTCGTTGAAAGCCTCGACCACGCCGGCGACCTGTACAGCCCCCCGCCGTTCAGCCCCGCCTCCGCCTACCCCACCGGGGTCAACGTCGAGTTCGTCGTCGACCGCGGCCCGCGGCACGTCGCCATGCGCGTCCACGAGCGCGGCTCCGGCGAGACCCGCTCCTGCGGCACCGGCGCCTGCGCCGTCGCCGTGGCCGCCATCCGGCGCGACGGGGCCGACCCGGCCGTCACCGGTGAGCCCGTCTCGTACACGGTCGACCTGCCCGGCGGTACCCTCGTCATCACCGAACACCCCGACGGTCGCATCGACATGACCGGACCGGCCGTCATCGTGGCCACCGGCGAGTTCGAAGCGGACTGGCTCACCGAAACGGCTTTCGCCTGAAGGTTCCCTCTCATGGGTGATCCGTTTCACGCTGAGCGAGAGGCGGACTGCGCCACGTGGTGGGGTCGGTAACATCAGGCACCGGCCCTGAGGGCTCACCCCATGCCCACCACCGCCGGTCGAAGCCGCCGGAGGTGCCCATGAGTGCAGAGGCCACGAACCCCGAAGCACACGCAGAAATGCGCCCTGAGCTGCGCAGACGTGGCCGAACCCGGCTCGATCTGCGCCGCCTGGGCCGAGCCGCGCTGCTCGGACCCGCGTCCCGCGACCGACTCCCGGACGCCATCGGACACGTAGCAGAAGCGCACCGCGCCCACCACCCGGACGCGGACCTGTCCGTCCTGCGTCGTGCGTACCTCCTGGCGGAGTCCTCGCACCGCGGCCAGATGCGCAAGAGCGGTGAGCCGTACATCACGCACCCGCTCGCCGTCACCCTCATCCTGGCCGAACTCGGCGCCGAGACCACCACCCTGACGGCGTCCCTGCTGCACGACACCGTCGAGGACACCGAGGTGACCCTCGATCAGGTCCGCGCCGAGTTCGGCGACGAGGTCGCCTTCATCGTCGACGGCGTCACCAAGGTCGAGAAGATCGACTACGGCGCCGCCGCCGAGCCCGAGACCTTCCGCAAGATGCTCGTCGCCACCGGCAACGACGTCCGCGTGATGTCCATCAAACTCGCCGACCGCCTGCACAACATGCGCACCCTCGGCGTGATGCGCCCCGAGAAACAGGCCCGGATCGCCAAGGTCACCCGCGACGTCCTGATCCCGCTCGCCGAACGCCTCGGCGTCCAGGCCCTCAAGACCGAGCTGGAAGACCTCGTCTTCGCGATCCTGCACCCGGAGGAGTACGAGCGCACCCGCGCGCTCATCGCCTCCCACGCAGGCGAGGACGACCCCCTCCTCACCATCGCCGAATCCGTACGCACCGTCCTGCGCGACGCGGGCATCGCCGCCGAGGTGCTCGTCCGCCCCCGGCACTTCGTCTCCGTCCACCGCATCTCCCGCACCCGCGGCGAACTGCGCGGCCCGGACTTCGGCCGCATCCTCGTCCTCGTCGGCGAGAACGCCGACTGCTACGCGGTCCTCGGCGAGCTCCACACCTGCTTCACCCCGGTCGTCTCGGAGTTCAAGGACTTCATCGCCGTACCGAAGTTCAACCTCTACCAGTCCCTGCACACCGCCGTCGCCGTCCCCGAGGGCTACGTCGCCGAAGTCATCGTCCGCACCCGGCAGATGCACCGCGTCGCCGAAGCAGGAGTGGTCGCCCTCGGCAACCCGTACGCGACGGGGGAGGGCGCCGACTGCGAGGAGGAGCGCGTCGACCCCACCCGGCCCGGCTGGCTCTCCCGGCTCCTCGACTGGCAGCAGTCCGCACCCGACCCCGACACCTTCTGGACCGGCCTGCGCGCCGAACTCGCCCAGGACCGGGAGATCACGGTGTACCGCGCCGACGGCGGCACCCTGGCCCTGCCCGCCGGGGCCAGCTGTATCGACGCCGCCTACGCCCAGCACGGCGAGGCGGCCCACGGCTGTATCGGCGCCCGCGTCAACGGGCGCCTCACCTCCCTCTCCGCCCCGCTCTCCGACGGGGACACCGTCCAGCTGCTGCTCGCCCAGGACGCCTCCTCCGGGCCCGCCGCCGACTGGCTGGAGCACGCCAGGACCCCGGCCGCCCGGATCGCCATCAGCAGCTGGCTCCAGGCCCACCCCGACGGGCCCGTACCCGCCGCCGCTGCCCCCCGCGCACCGCTCTCGGTGCCCGGGCTGCGCGGGGGCGGGGGCAACGCCGTCGCCGACCTCCCCGACGCGCACGTACGCCTCGCCGGCTGCTGCACCCCCGTACCGCCGGACGCGGTCGCCGGGTTCGTCGTCCGGGGCGGCGCCGTCACCGTCCACCGGGTCCACTGCCCGGCCGTCGCGCAGATGCGCTCCCTGGGCCGCACCTCCGTCGCCGTGCACTGGCGGGCCACCGCCGACTGCCGGGTCACCCTGCTCGCCGAATCGTTCGGCCGCCCGCACCTGCTGGCCGACCTGACCGAGGCCATCGCCCGCCAGGGGGTCGAGGTGGTCTCCGCCACCGTGGAGCCGCCCGTGGAGCAGCGGGTCCGCCACAGCTACACCCTGCAGCTGCCCGACGCCTCGGTGCTGCCCGGCCTGATGCGGGCGATGCGGGACGTGCCCGGCGTGTACGACGTCGGCCGGGCCTGAGGGGGGCCGGGGGCGGGGGGACGTTGGGGGAGTCTCGTTCGGGTGGATCCGTCGCGCGCCGCGCGCGGGCCCGCGGCGGGCGCTGGTAAGCGGTGGTGGATGCAGCTCTCCTCCCCCCGCCTGCGCGCCGCCCTGCTCGCCGCGGCCTCCCTCACCCTCGTCGCCGCCGTGCTGCCCCCGCCGAAGCCGCTCGGCATCGGCGACCGGCTCTTCCCCGAGCTGGGCAACCCCGGGTACGACGTCCTCGCGTACGACCTGTCCCTCACGTACAAGGACGACCGCACCCCCCTCGACGCCGTGACCGCCATCGAAGCCCGTGCCCTGGCCCCGCTGGAGCGGATCAACCTGGACTTCACCCACGGGACGGTGGCCTCCGCCGAGGTCAACGGCGAGCCCGCGCGGTTCGAGAGCGCGGGGGAGGACCTCGTACTCACCCCCGCACGCCCCGTCGCCGCGAACACCCCGCTGCGGATCACCGTGCGGCACACCAGCGACCCGCGCGGCTCGGCCGACGGCGGCTGGGTCACCACCGACGACGGCCTGGCCATGGCCAACCAGGCCGACGCCGCCCACCGGGTCTTCCCGTGCAACGACCACCCCGCCGACAAGGCGTACTTCACCTTCCGCGTCACGGCCCCCGAGGGCTACACGGCCGTGGCCAACGGCCTGCCGGGCGCGCTCCCGGCCGCCCGCGCGGCGGGCGCGACCGAGTGGACGTACCGGACCCTGCACCCGATGGCCACCGAACTGGCACAGGTCTCCATCGGCCGCTCCGCCGTCCTGCACCGCACCGGGCCGCACGGGCTGCCGCTGCGCGACGTGGTCCCGGCCGCCGACCGGGAGCGGCTGGAGCCCTGGCTGCGCAAGACCGCCGGGCACATCGAGTGGATGGAGCAGCGGGTCGGCCGCTACCCCTTCGAGAACTACGGGGTGCTGATCGCGCGCGCCCGCACCGGCTTCGAGCTGGAGACGCAGACCCTCTCGCTCTTCGAGAACGGCCTGTTCGCGGGGGAGGCCGAGGGCTACCCCGACTGGTACGTCGAGGCGGTCATGGTCCACGAGCTCGCCCACCAGTGGTTCGGCGACAGCGTCACCCCGCGCACCTGGTCCGACCTGTGGCTCAACGAGGGGCACGCCACCTGGTACGAGGCCCTGTACGCGGACGGGCTCGGCAAGTACTCCCTGGAGCGGCGCATGCGCGAGGCGTACCAGCGCTCCGACCAGTGGCGGGCGGCGGGCGGCCCCCCGGCGGCCCCGAAGGCGGCGGCGCCCGGGCAGAAGATCGGGCTGTTCCGGCCGGTCGTCTACGACGGGGCCGCGCTGATCCTCTACGCGCTGCGGGAGGAGATCGGCGCCGCCGCCTTCGACCGGGTGGAGCGGCGCTGGGTGGCCGAGCACAAGGACGGGATCGCGGGCACCGAGGACTTCGTACGCCTGGCCTCGCAGGAGGCGGGACGCGACCTCTCGGCCTTCCTGGAGCCGTGGCTGTACGGGGAGAAGACCCCGCCGATGCCGGGACACCCGGACTGGAGCGCCCCGGCGGCCCGGAAGGCGGCCCCCCGGCCGGCCCCGGCCGGGGGGCCGGGCTCATGAAGCGGGCGGAAAAAACGGTATGACGGGCCGGGAACGGGCATGTCACCATCGACAAGGCCGACGACGAGGCGGTCCGGGGAATCCCCGGACGGGGTCCGGCGTTGGACGTGACAGGCTTAGTCACGCACGGCGGTACCTTTGGCCTTAGCCGGCGCGGCGCAATCGAATCGACGTAAGGATCCAATGACCTCCTCTTCATCCCCTTCCCAGGACCCGCGGGACGCACAGGACGTGCGGGACGCGCAGAGCTTCACCGAGAGCCTTCGGGCCGATGCCCTGATGGAAGAGGACGTCGCCTGGAGCCACGAGATCGACGGAGACCGGGACGGCGACCAGTTCGACCGCTCCGAGCGCGCGGCCCTGCGCCGCGTGGCAGGTCTCTCCACCGAGCTCGAAGACGTCACCGAGGTCGAGTACCGACAGCTCCGCCTGGAGCGCGTGGTCCTCGTCGGTGTCTGGACCTCCGGCACGGTGGGTGACGCCGAGAACTCCCTCGCGGAACTCGCGGCCCTCGCCGAGACGGCCGGCGCCCTCGTACTCGACGGTGTCATCCAGCGCCGTGACAAGCCCGACCCGGCCACCTTCATCGGCTCCGGCAAGGCCCGCGAGCTGCGCGACATCGTCCTGGAGAGCGGCGCCGACACCGTCGTCTGCGACGGCGAGCTCAGCCCCGGCCAGCTCATCGCGCTGGAGGACGTGGTCAAGGTCAAGGTCGTCGACCGGACCGCCCTCATCCTGGACATCTTCGCCCAGCACGCCAAGTCCCGAGAGGGCAAGGCGCAGGTCGCCCTCGCGCAGATGCAGTACATGCTGCCCCGGCTGCGCGGCTGGGGTCAGTCGCTGTCCCGGCAGATGGGTGGCGGCGGCGGTGGCGGCATGGCCACCCGAGGCCCCGGTGAGACCAAGATCGAGACCGACCGGCGCCGCATCCGCGAGAAGATGGCGAAGATGCGCCGGGAGATCGCCGAGATGAAGACCGGCCGCGACATCAAGCGGCAGGAACGGCGCCGCAACAAGGTGCCCTCGGTCGCCATCGCCGGCTACACCAACGCCGGAAAGTCCTCCCTGCTCAACCGCCTCACCGGCGCGGGCGTCCTGGTGGAGAACGCACTGTTCGCCACCCTCGACCCGACCGTGCGCCGCGCCGAAACCCCGTCCGGCCGCGTCTACACCCTGGCCGACACCGTGGGCTTCGTCCGGCACCTGCCCCACCACCTCGTCGAGGCGTTCCGCTCCACGATGGAGGAGGTCGGCGACTCCGACCTCATCCTGCACATCGTGGACGGCTCGCACCCGGCGCCGGAGGAGCAGCTGGCGGCGGTCCGCGAGGTCATCCGCGAGGTCGGCGCGGTCAACGTGCCCGAGATCGTGGTGATCAACAAGGCCGACGCCGCGGACCCGCTCGTCCTGCAGCGCCTGCTGCGCATCGAGCGGCACTCCATCGCCGTCTCGGCCCGTACCGGCCAGGGCATCGGGGAACTCCTCGCGCTCATCGACAGCGAGCTTCCCCGGCCCGCCGTCGAGGTGGAGGCCCTGGTGCCGTACACCCGCGGCTCGCTCATCGCCCGGGCGCACGCCGAGGGCGAGGTGATCTCCGAGGAGCACACCCCGGAGGGCACCCTGCTCAAGGCGCGGGTCCATCAGGAACTGGCGGCCGAACTGGCGCCGTACGTTCCCGCCAAGCAGTAACGCCACTCAGGCAAGACCGAGGGCCCTCCGCACGTGCGGAGGGCCCTCGGCCGTTTCGCGTCCGGAACGGGACTACGTGAAGTCCGCGCTCACCGCTTGAACTTGGTGCTCACCGCGTCGTAGATCCCCTTGGCCTCCGGACCCAGCTTCGGGCCGGCCAGCCAGCCCGCCTTCGCCGGGCCGATCGAGGTGTTGGACACCAGCGCCGGCTTGCCGTCGGCGCCCGTCGCGATCCAGCCGCCGCCGGAGGAACCGCCCGTCATCGTGCAGCCGATGCGGTACATCACCGGGTCCTCCTGGTGCAGCGCCAGCCGGCCCGGCTTGTCCGTGCACTGGAAGGCCTTCTGGCCGTCGAACGGAGCCGCCGCCGGGTAACCCGTCGCCGTCATGCCCGTGATCTTCGGGACCGCCGGGGCGTTGAACTCCACCGGGAGCGCCGTACCGACCGTCTCCTCCAGCGACTTGCCGCTGCCGCCCTTCTCCGGGGTCACGTGCAGCACGGCGAAGTCGTACGGCGCGCCCGCGCCGCCCGTCGGACCGCCGGTCGCGATCCACTGGTCGGAGGTCTGCGCCCAGTCGCTCCACCACACGCCGTACGGGGCCACCTGCTCGCGCGGCGCGCCCTTGAGCTCCGCCGCCGGCTTGCCCGCGTTGTTGTACGAGGGGACGAAGGCGATGTTCCGGTACCAGCCGCCGGCCTTGCCCGCGTGCACGCAGTGGCCCGCCGTCCAGACCATGTTGGACTTCCCGGGGTGGGCGGGGTCCTTCACCACGGTCGCCGAGCAGACCATCGAGCCCTCGGGGCCGTCGAAGAAGACCTTGCCGGACGTCGGAACGCTGGAGTGGTACGGCGAGGCCGCGGCCTTCGCCGTCACCGGCGCCGGGGTCGGATCGGTGACGCCCTGGTCCTTGCCGGCGTCCGGGTCGACGGACGGGCGCTGCGGCTGCTCCGCGTCACGCATCCGGTCCGGGTCCCACAGGCCGTCGATGATGGGGTTGACGTAGTCGCCCGCCTCGCGGAGCCAGTCCTGCTTGTTCCAGTTCTTCCACGCGCCCCCCTTCCACTTCTCCATGTCGAAGCCGTGCTGCTTGAGCTTGTCCTTGAGCTCTTGCGGGATCTTGACGGGGCCGTCCGCGGCGCCGCCGGACGGGAGGCCGGCCGCCACGGTCGGCTTGGCGTCGCCGCCGGCCTCCCCGTCGCCGGGTCCGCAGGCCGCGGCGGTCAGCGCGAGCGCGGCCGCGCAGAGGGTAGCGGTGACCGGTCGGTTCGGTCGCATGTCGTAAGTCCCCCAGGTGCTTCGAGGTGTTGGGACGGTGTCGTCCAGAGTGCTTCGTTTCGCTTTCGCAGCACCCCACTATGCCGCCGCCGTTGAAGACGGCGGGCCCCGGGTCGGCGGTTCCGGTCCCCGCCCGGGCTCTTCGGCCGCTGCCCACACCGGGTACCGGGCTGCCGCGAAGCGCTGTTGAAGGTCTTTCAGGACCGCCGGAAGCGCAAGGATCTTCGGCCGACCCGTGATCCGCCGCCGTCACCGTCGTTGGTACGTACGGGGGACGGCGCAGCAGCGTTCATGTTCGAGGCGCAATCCGGAAGAGGAAACCGTGCGGGAGGACCGACAGTCGTGGCCCTGACCGAGCCGGCCGCAGCCGCGGCACAGATCCCGCCGCAGGGCGGACGGGGGCCCGTCGCGGCCGAAGGCATCCTGCGCAGGCAGGCACTGAGGGAATCCGCGGCGCGGACGTACGCGCGCTCGCTGCCCATCGTCCCGGTACGGGCCCGCGGGCTGACCATCGAGGGCGCCGACGGGCGGCGCTACCTCGACTGCCTCTCCGGGGCGGGCACCCTCGCCCTCGGGCACAACCACCCCGTGGTGCTGGAGGCCATCCGCGGCGTCCTCGACTCGGGGGCCCCGCTGCACGTCCTCGACCTCGCCACCCCCGTCAAGGACGCCTTCACCACCGAGCTCTTCGCGAACCTGCCCGCCGGGCTGGCCGCCGACGCCCGCGTCCAGTTCTGCGGGCCGGCCGGGACGGACGCCGTCGAGGCCGCGCTGAAACTGGTCCGGGTCGCCACCGGACGCTCCGGTCTGCTGGCCTTCGCCGGGGCCTACCACGGCATGACGGCCGGGGCCCTGGCCGCCTCCGGCGGGGCCACCGACGTCCGGGTGACCCGGCTGCCCTACCCGCAGGACTACCGCTGCCCGTTCGGGGTCGGCGGCGAGGAGGGCGCGCGGCTCTCCGCGGCCTGGACCGAGAGCCTGCTCGACGACCCCAAGGGCGGGGTGGCCGCGCCCGCGGGCATGCTCGTCGAACCCGTCCAGGGCGAGGGCGGGGTCCACCCGGCACCGGACGACTGGCTGCGCCGGATGCGGGAGATCACCCAGAGCCGGGGCATCCCGCTGATCGCGGACGAGGTCCAGACCGGGGTGGGCCGCACCGGCGCCTTCTGGGGCGTCGACCACGCCGGCGTGGTGCCCGACGTGATGGTCCTGTCCAAGGCGATCGGAGGCAGCCTGCCGCTCGCGGTGATCGTCTACCGCTCGGAGCTGGACGTCTGGACGCCCGGAGCCCATGCCGGAACGTTCCGCGGCAACCAGCTCGCCATGGCCGCCGGCACCGCCACCCTCGCCTACGTCCGCCGCAACGGCCTCGCCGAGCGCGCGGCGGAGCTGGGCGGCCGGATGCTGACGGCCCTGCGCGGCCTGGCGGGCGACCGCCCCTGCATCGGGGACGTACGGGGCCGGGGCCTGATGCTCGGCGTCGAGATCGTCGACCCCGACACGGGAGCGGCGGCGCCCGCCCTGGCCGCCGCCATCCGCCAGGACTGCCTGGACCGCGGCCTGATCGTCGAACTCGGCGGCCGCCACGGCGCGGTGGTCCGCCTGCTGCCCCCGCTCACCCTGACGGACGAGCAGGCCACCGCAGTCCTGGACCGCCTGGCCGACGCCATCCCCGCCGCCACCCACTGACCGAGGACCCCCATGCCCACCCCCCTCCCCGAACCCACCCCCACCCCCGGCGGCCCGGCGCACCCCCACGCCCCGGCCACGAACCACCCCACCCCCCGAGACCACGCCCCCACCGGCCCGGGCACCCACCCCCAAGGCCTCCCGTCCGAGGCACCGGCCCGCCCTGACGGCTCCGCCGCAGCCGGGTTCGCTCAGCCCGGGAGCGTGCAGGGTGTTCGCGTCGACGGTCTCACCGCCGAGGGGGCGGGCGGTCCTGACGGCTCGGCCGCAGACGGGTCCGCACGAGCCGGGAGCTTCGCCGCAGTGCGGGGTGCCCACGTCGAGGGCCTCACCGCCGAGAGGCCGGCCCGCCCTGACGGCTCGGCCGTAGACGGGGCCGCTCGGCCTGCGGGCTCCGCCGCCCTGCGGGGTACCCACGTCGACGGTCTCACGGCCGAGGGAACGGCCGGCCCTGACGGCTTGGCCGCAGACCGGTCCGCCCGTTCCGAGGCCCGTGTCGCCGGGCACGCCGACCGCCCCGGAGCCCCTGCCGTCGGGTGGGCAGGCGGCTCCGATGGCTCCGCCCCCTTGGCGCCGGTCAGCCCGGAGGAACCGGCTTTCCCGTGCATCGGCGAGCCGACCGCCGTACCGCCCGGGGGCAGGCCCGGACCCGGGGCCCCGACACGCCCCCTGCAGGCCGGCCCGGATGACGCACCCACGCCGACGGTACCGGTCCCACCCGCCGCGCACGCCGGCCCCCCGGCCACCACCGCGCCCGCGGACCGGCCCGAGCAGCCCGCGCCCGATGCCGTGCCCCTCGCGGCACCAACCCCGGCAGGCGTCGGCCACACCGACCCTGGGGATACACCGCAGCCCCCTCAAGCCGCCCCCGCCCCTGGTCCGGCCCTGCCCTGGGCCGCAGCCGACTCCGGCCATGTGGCCGGGGCGGGCCCGTCCGACGGAGCCGGGGATCCCGGGGCGGATCGGCGGCCGGCTCCCGGTCCGGGTCCGTCGTGGCCCGGCGCCGGCCCCGGACCCGTGCCCCGGGCGGGGGAGGCGGGGCCGGGCCCCGGCGGGACCGTGCCCCGGCAGAAGGGCGGCGGTCTCCGTGCCCGGGTGGGCGGTGCCGGGCCGGTCGGGCCCGAGCCGGCGGTCCTGCCCGATCTGCTGGACCACCCCGACCCGGCCACCGCCGCCGAGGCAGCCACCGTGGAGAACCTCCTGCGGTGCTGGGTGCGCGAGAGCGGCATCGGCCGCCCCGACGGACCCGCCGGAACCCTGCTCCGCATTCCCCTCCCCGCCTCCGCCGCCGCCCTGCTCGTCCCCGTCCGGCACTGGTCCGAGGCCGGCTGGCACCGCTTCGCCCCCGCCCGCCTCGAAGGCGCCCCCGCCGACGCCCCCGCCGTGGACGCCGTCACCCTCGCCGCCCTCATCGCCCGCGAGGGCAACGGCCGCGGCACCGACCTCGCCGGCCGGGTCGCCGACTCGGTACGCCGCACCGCCGAGTTCATCGCCGACCGGCGCCGCCGCCCCACCGCCCCCGCCCCCGTCGCCGGGGACCTCTTCCTCACCGCCGAACAGTCCCTCCTCCTCGGTCACCCCCTCCAACCGGACCCCAAGAGCCGCGAAGGACTCTCCGAAGCCGAAGCACACCGCTACTCACCCGAACTCCACGGCTCCTTCCCCCTGCACTGGATCGCGGTCGCACCGACCACCCTCGCCACCGACTCCGCCTGGACCGAACGCGGCCGCCCGGTCACCGCCGCCCAGCTCCTGGCCCGGCTCGCCCCCGGACTCCCGCTGCCCGCCGGCACCACCCCCCTCCCCCTGCACCCCTGGCAGGCCCGCGACCTCCTCCAGCGCCCCGCCGTCGCCGCCCTCCGCGACGCGGGACTCCTCACCGACCTGGGCCCGTACGGGGACCCCTGGCACCCCACCTCCTCCGTCCGCACCGTCCACCGCCCCGGCGCACCCGCGATGCTCAAGCTCTCCCTGGGCCTGCGCATCACCAACTCCCGCCGCGAGAACCTCCGCAAGGAACTCCACCGGGGTGTCGAGGTGCACCGGCTGCTCCGCACCGGCCTCGCCGAGCAGTGGCAGACCGCCCATCCCGGCTTCGACATCGTCCGCGACCCCGCCTGGGTCGCCGTCGACGCCCCGGACGGCAGCCCCGTCCGCGGCCTCGACGCCCTCCTGCGCCACAACCCCTTCCGCTCCGACGACGACGCCGTCTGCGTCGCCGCACTCACCGCCCTGCGCCCGTGGCCCGGCCGCACCACGATGCGCTCCCGGCTCGCCGACACCGTCTCCCGGCTCGCCCTCACCACAGGCCGCCCCACCTCCGCCGTCGCCACCGAGTGGTTCCTGCGCTACCTCGACCAGATCGTCCTGCCGGTCCTCGCCTTCGACGCACTCGCCGGCATCGCCCTCGAAGCCCACCAGCAGAACACCCTGGTCCTCCTCGACCGGGCCGGCTGGCCCGTCGGCGGCCGCTTCCGCGACAACCAGGGGTACTACTTCCGCGAGTCCCGGCGCCCCGAACTGGAACACAGGCTCCCCGGCATCGGCCGCGCCAGCGACACCTTCGTCCCCGACGCCGTCACCGACGAACGCTTCGCCTACTACCTCGGCATCAACAACGTGCTCGGCCTCATCGGGGCCTTCGGCTCCCAGCGGCTCGCCGACGAGCGCGTACTCCTCGCCGCCTTCCGCCGCTTCCTCGGCAAGGCCGCAGGCCTCGGCCCGCTCCCCGCGCAGCTGCTGGACTCACCCACCCTCCGCTGCAAGGCGAACCTCCTCACCCGCCTGGGCGGCCTCGACGAGCTCGTGGGCCCCGTCGAAACGCAGTCCGTCTACGTCACCATCACCAACCCCCTCCACGACTGACGCGCTCCCATCGACACGGAGAAGAGCCCGATGCCCGCCACCGAAACGACCACCAGCACCGCCACCGGCCCCGCCCGTCAGGGGACCGCCCACCGCGAAACGGCCCACCGCGAAGCCGACCACCACGAGACCGCCGGACACCGCTTCACCGTCGGACTGCTGCCCCTGCTCGCCGAAGCGGACCTCCTCGACTCACCCGCAGGCTGGGGCGCCCTCCCGACACCGGCCGGAGCCTTCCGCCTCGAACCGGTACGGCCCGGCCGGGACCTCCCGCTCCTCACCCGCTGGATGAACGACCCGGAGGTGGCCGCCTACTGGGAGCTGGCCGGCGCAGCCGTCGTCACCGCCGCCCACCTGCGGGCGCAGCTCGACGGCGACGGCCGCAGCATCCCCTGCCTCGGCCTCCTCGACGGCACCCCGATGAGCTACTGGGAGGTATACCGGGCCGACCTCGACCCGCTCTCCCGCCACTACGCGGCGCGCCCCCACGACACCGGTATCCACCTGCTGATCGGAGACGGCACGAACCGCGGCCGGGGCCTGGGGACCACGCTGCTGCGCGCGGTCACCGAGCTCGTCTTCGACAACCGCCCGCGGTGTACACGGGTCATCGCCGAACCGGACATCCGCAACACCCCCTCCGTATCAGCCTTCCTCGCCTCCGGTTTCCGCTACGCCACGGAAATCGAACTCCCCGGGAAGCGCGCCGCCCTGATGATCCGGGAGCGGGCGCTGCGCAATCTCCTCTGATCGCCGCTGCCCCGCCGTCCCGCCCCAAGGCCTGTTCCCTCACGCCTCTCCCTTCGAAAACTCCGCGCCTCGCAGCGGAGTTCCCGATCCACGAGGAGTCCCGTGCCGAATTCCCCCGCAGCCCCCGACTCCGCTTTCCCCGCAGCCCCCGGTTCCACTGAGCCCGCCGTCCCCCCGTCGCCCCAGCACCCCTGCACACCCCCCGAACTCAACCGTCCTACCTGGGACCTCGCGGCCCGCCGCCTGCTCGCCAAGATGCTCGCCGAGTTCGCGTACGAGGAGATCATCAGCCCCGTCCCGGCCCCAGGGGCCGCCAGCGACGCCTGGACCCTGACCCTCGACGACGGCAGCAGCCTCGGCTTCCGTGCCCGCCGCCGCGCCTACGACAGCTGGCAGGTCGCGCCGGACACCATCACGCTCACCCCGCCGCCCCCCTCCACCGAACCCCCGGCCGCCTTCGGGGACCCGTACGGCTTCCTCGTCCGGGCCCGCACCCTCCTCGGCCTCGACGGCGCCACCCTCGGCCACCTGATCCACGAGCTCAGCGCCACCCTCTCCGCCGACGCCCGCCTCGACCACCACGCCCTCACCGCCGACGTCCTCGCCGACCTGGACTACGCCGAGCTCGAGGGGCACCAGACGGGCCACCCCTGGCTCGTCCCCAACAAGGGCCGCGTCGGATGGTCCGCCGCGGACGCCGCCGCCTGGGCCCCCGAGGCCCGCACCCGGCAGCGCCTGCCCTGGCTCGCCGCCCACACCTCCCTCGCCGAGTACCGGGGCGGCGCCGGCCTGGAGGACCCCGCGCGCCTCTACGCGGCCGAACTCGACCCCGTCACCCGGGCCGCCTTCGACCGGATCCTGCGCGACCGGGGCCTGGACCCCCTCGGCTACCTCTACCTGCCCGTCCACCCCTGGCAGTGGGACGAGATCGTCCTCCCCCTCTTCGCCCCCGCCCTCGCCTCCGGCGCACTGGTCCCGCTCCCCGCCGACCCGGACGCGCGGCTCCCGCAGCAGTCCGTCCGCACCTTCCTCAACCTCACCCGCCCCGACCGCCACAGCGTGAAACTCCCGCTGTCCGTCTTCAACACCATGGTCTGGCGTGGCCTGCCCGGCGACCTCACCCTCGCCGCCCCCGCCGTCACCGCCTGGATCCACTCCCTCCGCGACGCCGACCCCTTCCTCCGCGACGAATCCGGAGTGATCCTGCTCGGCGAGGTCGCCTCCGTCACCGTCCGCCACCCCGTGTACGGCCGGCTCCCCGACGTCCCCTACCAGTACAAGGAACTCCTCGGCGCGATCTGGCGCGAACCCCTGGCCCGCCACCTCGCCCCCGGCGAACGCGCCCGCACCCTCGCCTCCCTCCTCCACACCGACCCGCGCGGCCGCTCCTTCACCGCCGAGCTCGTCGCCCGCTCCGGCCTGGCGCCCGACGTCTGGCTCCGGAGGCTCTTCGCCGCCCTGCTGCCCCCGCTCCTGCGCTTCCTCTACCGCTACGGCACCGTCTTCTCCCCGCACGGCGAGAACGCCGTCGTGATCTTCGACGAGCACGACGTGCCGGTCCGCCTCGCGGTCAAGGACTTCGTGGACGACGTCAACATCAGCCGGACCCCGCTGCCGGAGCACGCGTCCATGCCCGACGAGGTCCGCGCGGCCCTCCTCACCGAGCCGCCCGGCTTCCTCACCCAGTTCATCCACTCCGGCCTGTTCATCGGCGTCTTCCGCTACCTCGCCCCCCTGTGCGAGGACCGGCTCGGCGTCCCCGAGGACGACTTCTGGTCCCTCGTACGGGCGGAGATCCTCCGCCACCAGGCCCGCTTCCCCGAGCTCAAGGACCGCTACGAGCTGTTCGACCTGCTCACCGAGCGGATCGACCGGCTCTGCCTCAATCGCAACCGGCTCTTCGAGGACGGCTACCGCGACCGCCCGGACCGCCCCCACGCCGTCACCCACGGCACCGTGCCCAACCCCCTCCACCGTCCGTGAGTCCGGATCGGTACCTCACTGTCAGCGGAGCCCCGTAGGGTTGGTACCGCTATGACGAAGCCCTCCCTCCCCGACCTGCTGCACGCCGCCGTCTCCGCCGTCGGCGGCACGGAGCGCCCCGGCCAGGTCGCCATGGCCGAAGCCGTCGCCGAAGCGATCGACGACAACTCCCATCGGCTGATCCAGGCCGGTACCGGCACCGGCAAGTCCCTCGGCTACCTGGTCCCGGCCCTCGCGCACGGCGAGCGCGTCGTCGTGGCCACGGCGACGCTGGCGCTCCAGCGCCAGCTCGTCGAGCGCGACCTGCCGCGTACGGTCGAGGCGCTGCACCCGCAGCTGCGCCGGCGGCCGCAGTTCGCCATGCTCAAGGGCCGGTCGAACTACCTGTGCCTGCACCGGCTGCACGAGGGAGCCCCGCAGGACGAGGAGGAGGGCCTCTTCGACCAGTTCGAGGCGGCCGCCCCCACCAGCAAGCTCGGCAAGGACCTGCTGCGCCTGCGCGACTGGGCGGACGAGACCGAGAGCGGCGACCGCGACGACCTCACCCCCGGCGTCTCCGACAAGGCCTGGAGCCAGGTCTCGGTCTCCTCCCGGGAGTGCCTGGGCGCCACGAAGTGCGCGTACGGCGCCGAGTGCTTCGCGGAAGCGGCCCGAGAGCGGGCCAAGCTCGCGGACGTGGTCGTCACCAACCACGCGCTGCTCGCCATCGACGCCATCGAGGGCGCCCCCGTCCTGCCGCAGCACGAGGTGCTGATCGTGGACGAGGCCCACGAGCTGGTCTCCCGCGTCACCGGCGTCGCCACCGGCGAGCTCACCCCGGGGCAGGTCAACCGGGCCGTCAAGCGCGCCGCCAAGCTGGTCGACGAGAAGACCGCGGACTCCCTGCAGACCGCCTCGGAGACCTTCGAACGGGTCATGGAGCTGGCGCTGCCGGGCCGCCTGGAGCAGATCCCCGAGGACCTCGGCTACGCGCTGGCCGCCCTGCGCGACTCCGCGCGCAACGTGATCTCCGCGATCGGTGCCACCCGCGACAAGTCCGTCCACGACGAGGACGCCGTCCGCAAGCAGGCCCTGGCCGCGGTGGAGAACGTCCACGCGGTGGCCGAGCGGATCATGATCGGCTCCGAGTACGACGTCGTCTGGTACGAGCGCCACGACCGCTTCGGCGCCACGCTCCGGGTCGCACCGCTGTCGGTGTCCGGGCTGCTGCGCGAGAAGCTGTTCGAGGACCGCTCGGTGGTCCTCACCTCCGCCACCCTCAAGCTCGGCGGGGACTTCAACGGCGTCGCGGCCTCGCTCGGCCTCTCCCCCGAAGGGGTCGAGGGGGAGGACGTGCCGTCCTGGCGGGGCCTGGACGTCGGGTCCCCGTTCGACTACCCGAAGCAGGGCATCCTCTACGTCGCCAAGCACCTGGCCACTCCCGGCCGGGAGGGTACGCGCGGCGACATGATGGACGAGCTGGCGGAGCTGATCGAGGCGGCCGGCGGCCGTACCCTCGGCCTCTTCTCCTCCATGCGCGGCGCCAAGGCGGCCGCCGAGGAGCTGCGCGGGCGGCTCGACAACCCCATCCTGCTCCAGGGCGAGGAGACGCTGGGCGAGCTGATCAAGAACTTCGCCGCGGACCCGCGCACGTGCCTGTTCGGGACGCTGTCCCTCTGGCAGGGCGTGGACGTGCCCGGTCCCAGCTGCCAGCTGGTGATCATGGACCGGATCCCGTTCCCACGGCCCGACGACCCGTTGATGAGCGCGCGGCAGAAGTCGGTCGAGGAGAACGGTGGCAACGGCTTCATGGCGGTCGCCGCCACCCACGCGGCCCTGCTGATGGCCCAGGGCGCCGGCCGCCTGGTACGGGCCTCGGGGGACCGGGGCGTCGTCGCCGTCCTCGACCCCCGTCTGGCTACGGCCCGGTACGGGAGCTTCCTGCGGGCCTCGCTGCCCGACTTCTGGTACACCACGGACCGCAACCAGGTCCGCCGCTCACTGGCCGCGATCGATGCGAGCGCGAAGGCCGACGGCAAGTAGGCCCGGCCGGTCCCGGACCGGCCGGCCTCATGCGGCTCCCGGAGGCGGGCACACAACAGCTCCGGGACCGGCGCAGTGGGTCCCGGAGCTGGCTGGGGGCGACGGGTCAGACCCGGCGCAGTACGGCGACGACCTTGCCCAGGATGGTCGCCTCGTCACCGGGGATCGGCTGGTAGGCGGCGTTGTGCGGGAGCAGCCACACATGGCCGTCCTCCCGCTTGAAGCGCTTGACCGTGGCCTCGCCGTCCAGCATGGCGGCGACGATGTCGCCGTTCTCCGCGACCGGCTGGCGGCGGACGGTGACCCAGTCGCCGTCGCAGATGGCGGCCTCGATCATCGAGTCGCCGACGACCTTGAGTACGAAGAGCTCACCGTCACCGACGAGCTGGCGGGGGAGCGGGAACACGTCCTCGACCGACTCCTCGGCGAGGATCGGGCCGCCGGCCGCGATCCGGCCGACCAGGGGAACGTAGGAGGCGGCGGGCTTGCCGGTGGTGTCGGTGGGCTGCGAGCTGGGCTGGTCGGAGCCGCGCACCTCGTAGGCGCGGGGGCGGTGCGGGTCGCGGCGCAGGAATCCCTTGCGCTCCAGGGCCATCAGCTGGTGCGCGACGGAGGAGGTGCTGGAGAGGCCGACGGCCTGGCCGATCTCGCGCATCGACGGCGGGTAACCGCGGCGCTGCACGGAGTCCCGGATGACCTCGATGACCCTCCGCTGCCGGTCCGTGAGGCCGGAGCTGTCGGCGCGGATGCCTGGAGGTCGCCCTGGCAGCGAGCGTGCGGGGCGTACGGCGGCCTCCGCCTCCGGGTTCTGACTTGCGTCATTCATGGCATGCACCGGCTCGAGTCGGCTCTGGGAGCGGTTCTGGGCAGTGATGGTGGCACTGTCTGCGGTGGTGGTCACGTCGGCCCCTCTCGAAATGTTCTCCCTAGCTGGACAACGGTAGTTGCTTTCGAAAGGTTGCGCCAAACACACGTTCGAGTGAAAAATCGCGGATCGCCCACCCGGGTTAGAACAGTGGGTGTATGGACGCCGGTACGGGTGGCCGGCCCGAACGGCGGTCCGGAGGTGTGTGGCCGGCCCGTCGTCCGAACGCGGATTCGGAACCGCGTCTGCTGCTTACGGTACCCTTCCCGGTTGGGCTGCCACCGCTCGGGTCCGTGCCCAGTGTGGCACCGGAAACCGTGAAAACCGGCCATCGGGCGCCGCGACACGCGTAGGGGTGCAAATCCTGCCCAACGCAAGATCTAGTGGTTGGATGAGCGTCACAACCCACAAGTTGTGGTCCACGGTCTGCTCGAACCGCCGGGATCGCATATGCTTGTGGCTGCTTCACGAGCCCCCGGCAGAGACTTGTCTCTCTGTGGCTGAGGGGCTCCGTGGGGTGATTCAGTCGTGCCAAGAGGAGGGTGAGGGAACCATGCACTGCCCCTTCTGCAGGCACCCCGACAGCCGCGTCGTCGACAGCCGCACCACCGACGACGGAACGTCGATCCGCCGGCGCCGTCAGTGCCCCGACTGCTCCCGTCGCTTCACGACGGTGGAGACGGCCTCGCTGATGGTGATCAAGCGCAGTGGGGTCACCGAACCCTTCAGTCGCACCAAGGTCATCTCTGGCGTCCGCAAGGCGTGCCAGGGGCGGCCGGTCACCGAGGACGCCCTCGCCAAGCTCGGCCAGCGGGTCGAGGAGGCGGTGCGCGCCACCGGGAGCGCCGAGCTGACCACCCACGACGTGGGTCTGGCCATACTCGGCCCGTTGCAGGAGCTCGACCTGGTCGCGTACCTGCGGTTCGCGTCCGTTTACAAAGCTTTCGACACCCTTGAAGACTTCGAGACCGCCATCGCGGAACTGCGCGAGCCGCGGCCTCATCCCCATGAGTGCGAGCCCGGAGGGACCCCCTCGGTCGTCCCCGTGCCCGCCTCCGCCGCCGACTGACCGGACAGGGCCGCAGCGCAGTGCGGTCCCTCCGGCCGGCAGGGCGAGATTCGTAGATACAAGACACAGCACTGTGCCGCGGAATAGCGCTGGCACTTTAGGGCGTTTTTGCCCGCATATGGGAGGCAGGCGGCATGACAGAGACGGCGAGCAGCTCGGCACGTGGTTCCCGCACCAAGGGGACCAAGGCCGCCAAGGGCGGCCTGCGGATCGAGCGCATCCACACCACCCCCGGCGTGCACCCGTACGACGAGGTGAACTGGGAGCTCCGTGACGTCGTCATGACGAACTGGCGCGACGGCTCGGTCAACTTCGAGCAGCGCGGCGTCGAGTTCCCCGACTTCTGGTCGGTGAACGCGGTCAACATCGTCACCAGCAAGTACTTCCGCGGCGCCGTCGGCACGCCGCAGCGCGAGACCGGTCTGAAGCAGCTCATCGACCGGATCGTGAAGACCTACACGAAGGCCGGCGAGGACTACGACTACTTCGCGTCCCCCGCCGACGCGGAGATCTTCGAGCACGAGCTGACCTACGCCCTCCTGCACCAGATCTTCAGCTTCAACTCCCCGGTGTGGTTCAACGTCGGCACGCCCCAGCCGCAGCAGGTCTCCGCCTGCTTCATCCTGGCCGTCGACGACTCCATGGAGTCGATCCTCGACTGGTACAAGGAAGAGGGCATGATCTTCAAGGGCGGCTCCGGCGCCGGCCTGAACCTCTCCCGCATCCGCTCCTCCAAGGAGCTCCTCTCCTCCGGCGGCAACGCCTCCGGCCCGGTCTCCTTCATGCGCGGCGCCGACGCGTCCGCCGGAACGATCAAGTCGGGCGGCGCCACCCGCCGCGCGGCCAAGATGGTCGTCCTGGACGTGGACCACCCGGACGTCGAGGACTTCATCGCCACCAAGGTGAAGGAGGAGGAGAAGATCCGCGCCCTGCGCGACGCGGGCTTCGACATGGACCTGGGCGGCGACGACATCACGTCCGTCCAGTACCAGAACGCCAACAACTCCGTCCGCGTGAACGACGAGTTCATGACGGCCGTCGAGAACGGCACCGAGTTCGGCCTGCGGGCCCGTATGACCGGCGAGGTCATCGAGAAGGTCGACGCCAAGGCGCTCTTCCGCAAGCTCGCCGAGGCCGCGTGGGCCTGCGCCGACCCGGGCATCCAGTACGACGGTGTGATCAACAACTGGCACACCTGCCCCGAGTCCGGCCGCATCACCGCGTCCAACCCCTGCAGCGAGTACATGCACCTGGACAACACGTCCTGCAACCTCGCCTCGCTGAACCTGATGAAGTTCCTGAACGACGACGGCAAGGGCAACCAGTCCTTCGACGCCGAGCGCTTCGCCAAGGTCGTCGAGCTCGTCATCACCGCGATGGACATCTCCATCTGCTTCGCGGACTTCCCGACGCAGAAGATCGGCGAGAACACCCGCGCCTTCCGCCAGCTGGGCATCGGTTACGCCAACCTCGGCGCCCTGCTCATGGCCACCGGCCACGCGTACGACTCGGACGGCGGCCGCACCCTCGCCGCCTCGATCACCTCGCTCATGACCGGCACCGCCTACAAGCGCTCCGCCGAGCTGGCCGCCATCGTCGGCCCGTACGACGGCTACGCCCGCAACGCCGACTCGCACAAGCGCGTCATGAAGCAGCACGCCGACGCCAACGCCGCCGCGCCGCGCACCGAGGACCTGGACAACGCGATCTGGGCCGCGGCCACCGAGGCCTGGCAGGACGTCCTGCGCCTCGGCGAGAAGAACGGCTTCCGCAACTCCCAGGCCTCCGTCCTCGCGCCGACCGGCACCATCGGTCTCGCGATGTCCTGCGACACCACCGGTGTCGAGCCGGACCTGGCCCTGGTCAAGTTCAAGAAGCTCGTCGGCGGCGGCTCGATGCAGATCGTCAACGGCACCGTCCCGCAGGCCCTGCGCCGCATGGGCTACCAGGAGGAGCAGATCGAGGCGATCGTCTCCCACATCGCCGAGCACGGCAACGTGGTCGACGCCCCGGGCCTCAAGGCCGAGCACTACGAGGTCTTCGACTGCGCCATGGGCGAGCGCTCCATCTCCCCGATGGGCCACGTCCGCATGATGGCCGCGATCCAGCCCTGGATCTCCGGCGCGATCTCGAAGACGGTCAACATGCCGGAGACGGCGACCGTCGAGGAGATCGAGGAGATCTACTTCGAGGCGTGGAAGCTGGGCGTCAAGGCGCTCGCGATCTACCGCGACAACTGCAAGGTCGGCCAGCCCCTCTCCGCCAAGAAGAAGGAGCAGGAGAAGGCCGAGATCACCGAGAAGGCCGAGGAGACCATCCGCACGGCGGTCGAGAAGGTCATCGAGTACCGCCCGGTCCGCAAGCGCCTCCCCAAGGGCCGCCCGGGCATCACCACCTCCTTCACGGTCGGTGGCGCCGAGGGCTACATGACGGCCAACTCCTACCCGGACGACGGTCTTGGCGAGGTCTTCCTGAAGATGTCCAAGCAGGGCTCGACCCTCGCGGGCATGATGGACGCCTTCTCGATCGCCGTCTCGGTCGGTCTGCAGTACGGCGTCCCGCTGGAGACGTACGTCGCGAAGTTCACCAACATGCGCTTCGAGCCGGCCGGTATGACGGACGACCCCGACGTACGGATGGCGCAGTCGATCGTCGACTACATCTTCCGTCGCGTGGCGCTCGACTTCCTGCCCTTCGAGACCCGCTCGGCCCTGGGCATCCACTCCGCCGAGGAGCGCCAGCGCCACCTCGACACCGGCTCCTACGAGCCGCTCGAGGAGGAGGAGCTCGACACCGAGTCCCTGGCCCAGTCGGCGCCCGTCGCCTCCGTGGCCAAGCCGGTGACGATCGTCCCGGTCCCGGCCCCGAAGACGGCGCACAGCAACGCCGAGCTGGTCGAGATGCAGATGGGCGTCTCCGCCGACGCCCCGCTCTGCTTCTCCTGCGGTACGAAGATGCAGCGCGCCGGCTCCTGCTACATCTGCGAGGGCTGCGGCTCCACCAGCGGCTGCAGCTGACGGCTGACGCCTAGCACCACGTGAAGAGGGTGCCGACCCCCGGGTCGGCGCCCTCTTCGGCGTATCCGGCACGGCGGGGGTTGGTGTGCGGGGCGGTCGTGGCGATCATTGAGCGGAGCCCGGGCACGCGCGGGCCGCGGAACGTCACGGTGGGGGAGCGGAGAGCCATGTGGAACGGTGACGAGCTGGACCTGGAGGCGTACCTGGCGCGGATCGGGCTGGGCGGCGACGGGCGGGAACTGCGCCCGGACCTCCGGACGTTGTACGCGGTGCACCGGGCCCACACCGCCGCCATCCCCTTCGAAAGCCTGGACGTCCTGCTCGGCCGCCCCGTCGCGCTGGAGGTCAAGGCCCTGGAGGACAAGCTCGTGCACGGCCGCCGCGGCGGCTACTGCTACGAGCAGAACTCGCTGCTGGCCGCCGCCCTGGAGCGGATCGGCTTCGAGGTCTCCGGGCGCGGCGCCCGCAACCGCACCCGGGGCGACAGCCTGCTCGCGGTCACCCACGCGGTCCTCGTCGTCACCGTCGACGGCGAACCGTGGCTCTGCGACGCCGGATTCGGCTACCAGGGTCCGCGCGAGCCCGTCCCGCTCGCCAGGCCGGGGGCCGGGGTGCGCCAGGGGCCGTGGACGTTCGCCGTCCGCGAGGAGGAGGACGGCGTCCTCGCCCTCCGCATCCGCCGCGGGGACGCCTGGCGGGACCTGTACGCCTTCTCCCCACAGCGCTACCACCCCGTCGACTACGTCGTACTCAACCACTACAGCTCGACCCACCCGCGCTCCTCCTTCATCGGACGGACCCTCGTACAGCTCCCGGGGGACGAGGTACGCAAGACCCTCGTGGGAGGGGAGCTCATGCGCCTGTACCCCGACGGGCGCACCGAGCGGGAGCCCGTCGCCCCGGACGGGCTCATCGGCCTGCTCGACCGGGAGTTCGGCCTTCGGCTGTCCGAGCGGGATGCGGCCGAACTGGTACGGATCCACCGCTCCGGGGACTGACCGCGGCCGGGCCCGGCCCGTACGATGGCGCGGTGCTGGTCAAGTGGATTCGCTGCACGGTGACGGACCGACGCGGGTTCGAGCGCGGGCAGCGCAAGTGGGCGGGGCTGCCCGGCGAACCGGGATTCCGGGGGCAGGGCGGCGGCTGGAGCAGAGGCCGGCAGGGGGTCGCGCATGTCTTCGCGTTCTGGGAGAGCCGTTCCTTCTACGACTCCTTCATGGCCCGGTCGCACGACAGACTGGCGGCCTCGCAGACCGGCACCTACACCGACGCGCGGGTCACGCTCTTCGACTACCGCTTCGACGTGAAGACCGGCTTCGAGCCGCGCTTCAGCGACGCCGACGTGGTGCGGGTCGCGCACACGCGCGTCCGGGAGGGCCGGGCCGAGCACTTCGCGCTGATGCAGGAGAAGGTCTGGAACCCCGCCATGGCGGGATCGCCCGGAATGATCCGGGGACTCTTCGGCGAGGCGCCGGGCCGGGAGTTCCTGGTGCTGTCCATGTGGCGTGCCGCCGCCGAACACGGCAAGTACCGGCAGGAAAGGGTCGAGAGGCTCTCGCTGCGCGCCCAGACCGAGGCCGACGTCGAGGCGCTCACCGGGGACGTCGTCGACCTCGAACCCGGCTGGACGGTATGACCGTATGACGAACCGCTGCCCGTGACCGGCGTGCCCGTGACAAGGACGCCCAGGCCGCCGCATAGGCTCGGGGCATGGTTCGACCACGGCGCATCGTCCTCGTCCGGCACGGGGAATCGGAGGGAAACGTCGATGACACGGTGTACGAACGGGAGCCCGACCACGCCCTGCGCCTGACCCGGGCCGGCCGCGAACAGGCGGCCGAGGCCGGGGTCCGGCTGCGCGAGCTCTTCGGCGACGAGCACATCAGCGCGTACGTCTCCCCGTACCGCCGTACCCTCCAGACCTTCCGCGAGCTGCGCCTGGACCCCGCGCGGGTGCGGATGCGCGAGGAGCCCCGGCTGCGCGAGCAGGACTGGGGCAACTGGCAGGACCGCGACGACGTCAAGCTCCAGAAGGCCTACCGGGACGCGTACGGGCACTTCTTCTACCGCTTCGCGCAGGGCGAGTCGGGCGCCGACGTCTACGACCGGGTCGGCGCCTTCCTGGAGAGCCTCTACCGCAGCTTCGAGGCACCCGACCATCCCGAGAACGTCCTGCTCGTGACGCACGGGCTGACGATGCGGCTGTTCTGCATGCGCTGGTTCCACTGGTCGGTGGCCGAGTTCGAGGCCCTCTCCAACCCCGGGAACGGCGAATTCCGGGTGCTGATGCTCGGTGCGGACGGCCGGTACCGGCTGGACCGCCCGTTTGAGCGGTGGACCACACCCGAGCCTTATGACCTGGACGGCTAAAGTGGCGCGCGATGACCGCTGATTCCGCTTCCGAACGGCGCTACGCGCGCGCCCTGTCCAGCCTCCGCGGGCTGGCCCTGGGGGACGCCCTGGGCTCCCAGTACTTCGTCCCCGTGAACTATCCGCTGCTCAAGCGGCGCGAGCTGCCGGCCGGCAGCGAGCCGTGGCAGTGGACCGACGACACCGAGATGGCCTGCTCGGTGGTGGCCGTGCTCGCCGCGCACGGGCGCATCGACCAGGACGCGCTGGCGTCCTCGTTCGCCGAGCACCACGACTTCGACCGCGGCTACGGCCCCGCCGTGAACCGGATGCTGCGCCTGGTCCGGGAGGGCGAGGACTGGCGGACCCTGGCCGCCGAGCTCTTCAACGGGCAGGGCTCCTGGGGCAACGGCGCCGCCATGCGGATCGCACCGCTGGGCGCCTGGTACGCGGAGGACCCTGAGCAGGCCACCCACCAGGCGGAGATCTCCGCCTACACCACCCACCAGCACCGCGAGGCGGTGTGCGGGGCGATGGCCGTCGCCGCCGCGGCCGCGCTGGCCGCTGCCCCCGCCGGGCCGCCGACCGCCGAAGAACTGCTGGACGGGGTGATCGCGCTGGTGCCGCGCAGCGCCGTGGGCGCCGGAGTGCGCCGGGCGCGGGACATGCTGGACTACGGGGACGCGAACACCGTCGCGGCCGTGCTGGGCTGCGGGCGGCGCACGAGCGCCCACGACACGGTGCCGTTCGCGCTGTGGTCGGCGGCGCGGGCGCTGGAGGACTACGAGCGGGCGTTCTGGACCACCGCCCAGGTGGGCGGGGACGTGGACACCACCTGCGCGATCGTCGGCGGGATCCTGGGCGGGCGCGGGGACGCCGTGCTGCCGCAGGACTGGCTGGGCCGGACCGAGGCCCTCCCGGCCTGGCTGCCGGAGACCCCGGCCTAGCGGGACCGGCCCCGGAACGGCCGGTGACCCGGGTGAGGGGGTTGGTCCCGCACCCGGGTCTTCCCGTACGGAGCTACGCCCTCAGGCCGCCGGACCGGCCTTGGCGGCGGCTCCGCTGAGGGCCTCCAGGTCGCTGCGGCGCACGCGGATCACCAGCAGGGCGGTGACCAGGGCCAGCCCCGCCATGGCGACGGCGGCGATGAAGGCGGTGGAGATGCCCTGGGTGAGGACGAGGTCCCCCCAGGGGTCCGGCAGCCGTCCGGTCTGCTTGAACGCGGCCAGCTGCTCGGGGCCGGCCTGGGCCGCGAAGGCGGGGACCTGCTTCGCCGCCTCGTCGCGGCTCGCCGTCCCGAAGACGGTGACCAGGATGGACAGGCCGAGGGAACCGCCGACCTGCTGGCTGGCGTTGAGCAGTCCCGAGGCCGCGCCCGCCTCCTTGGGCGCCACCCCGGAGACGGCCGTGAGGGTGAGCGTGACGAAGTTCAGGCCCATGCCGAAGCCGAACAGCAGCATCGGCCCCAGCACCCCGGAGAGGTACGTGCTGTCGGTGCGGATCAGGGTCAGCCAGGCGAGGCCGACCCCGGTGAGCGCCGACCCGGTGACCATGAACGGCTTGGGGCCGAGGCGGGGCAGCAGGCGCTGCGAGAGACCGGCGGCGACGATGATGGCCGCGGTCACGGGCAGGAAGCCGAGTCCGGACCGGATCGGGGAGAAGCCCAGCACGTTCTGCACGAACTGGACGATGAAGAAGAACATGCCGAACATGGCGGCGGCCAGCCCCAGCATGATCAGGTAGGTTCCGGCGCGGTTGCGGTCGGCGAACATCCGCAGCGGGATGATCGGTTCGGCCGCCCGCGACTCGATCAGCACGAAGAGGCCGAGCAGGACGACGGCGGCGGCGAAGGAACCGAGGGTCAGGGAGTCGCGCCAGCCGTCCTCGGAGGCGCGGATGAACCCGTAGACGAGCGTGGCCATGCCGCCGGTGGAGGTGAGCGCCCCGGCCGCGTCGAAGCGGCCCGGGTGCCGTTCGGACTCGCTGATGTAAAGCGGGGCGAGGACCGTGATGAGCACGCCGATGGGCACGTTGACGAAGAGGACCCAGCGCCAGTCGAGCCACTCGGTGAGCATGCCGCCGGCCAGCAGACCGATGGCGCCGCCGCCCGCGGACACGGCGGCGAAGACGCCGAAGGCGCGGTTGCGGGCGGGGCCTTCGGCGAAAGTCGTGGTGATCAGGGCGAGCGCGGTCGGCGAGGCGATGGCCCCGCCGACCCCCTGGAGGGCGCGGGCGGCCAGCAGCTGCCAGGGCTCCTGGGCGAAGCCGCCGAGCAGGGAGGCCAGCGTGAACAGCAGGATTCCGGCCATGAACACCCGGCGCCGGCCCAGGATGTCGCCGGCCCGGCCGCCGAGCAGCAGCAGGCCGCCGAAGGCCAGGGTGTAGGCGCTGATCACCCAGGAGAGGTCGGTGGTGGAGAAGGAGAGCGCGGTCTGGATGTGCGGGAGTGCGATGTTCACGATCGTCGCGTCGAGGACGACCATGAGCTGGCAGGCGGCGATGACGGCGAGTGCGACGCCCGGGCGTCCGGGCCGGCGGGCGGCCCCGGGTATCCGGGGCGGGGCGAGTTGAGCGCTTGTCACTGTGGATCCCCCCGAAGTGAAATAGTGAACGCATTCGTTCACTGCGGGACCACGGTAGGAGCCCGCATGGAAGGAACGCAAGCGTTCACTATGGCTGAAAATCCGTGCGAGGCCGCGCGGCTGGTCGGAGGTACGGGGCATGACGGGTCCGGGCTGGACGGAGGGGTCTGCGCCGGCGCGCAGACGGGGGCCGGAGCTCGAACGGGCGATTCTGGACGCGGCGCTGGAGCAGCTCGTCAGCGTCGGCTGGAACGCCCTCACGATGGAGGCGGTCGCGGCCGGGGCCCGCACCGGCAAGGCGGCCCTCTACCGGCGCTGGTCCTCGAAGGCGGACCTGGTGGCCGAGGTGCTGCGGCAGGGGCTGCCCGGGCTGGGGGAGGTCCCGGACCGCGGATCGATCCGCGAGGACCTGTACCGGCTGTGCGTGCGGATGTGCGACGTCATGCGCTCACGGGCCGGGGTGGCGCTGCGCGCAGTGCTTCACGAATGCGATCCCGTTCATGCCGACCTGTTCCGTGAGGTCATCTGGAAGGGGCTGCACGAGCCGGCGCACGAGGTGATCCGGGAGCTGGTACTCCGGGGTATCGAGCGGGGGGACGTCCGTCCGGACGCCACGAGTCCGCTGATCATCGACGTGATCCCGGCGATGCTGATGTACCGCGCCAAGGTGTGCGGCAGCGAATGGCCGGACCGGGAGATCGCGGAGATGATCGACGGGCTGATGGTCCCGATGCTCCGTCCCTGAACCCCTTCCGGACCGGCCCCGGGGTGGCTCCGCGCGGCTCCGGGAAGGCCCGCGGACCGGCCGGCCGGCGCGCGGCGCACGCGCTTGCCGCAGGCCGGGGTGTGCAGGCGGCCCGGGGCGGCGTAACCTTGCTGGCGCCATGCCGTACGAAGCACCCACCCACACCGTCGAGCGCTCCCTCCGTGCAACCACCGGCGCCAAAATCATCGCCGGGGTCGACGAGGTCGGACGAGGGGCCTGGGCCGGTCCCGTCACCGTGTGCGCGGCGATCACGGGGCTGCGCCGCCCGCCCGACGGGCTCACCGACTCGAAACTGCTCACCCCCAGACGACGCGACGAACTGTTCGACCTCCTGCAGACCTGGGTCACCGCGCACGCCCTCGGACACGCCTCCCCGGAGGAGATCGACGAGCTGGGGATGACGGCCGCGCTACGGCTCGCGGCCGTACGCGCGCTGGAGGCCCTGCCGGTGCGGCCCGAAGCGGTGATCCTCGACGGCAAGCACGACTACCTCGGCGCACCCTGGCGGGTCCGTACGGTGATCAAGGGCGACCAGTCCTGCATCGCCGTCGCCGCCGCCTCGGTGATCGCCAAGGTCCAGCGCGACCGGATGATGGCCACGCTGGGCGAACCGGGCGACGGGACCGAGGAGTTCGCCTTCGCCGCCAACGCCGGATATCCCTCGCCCGTGCACCGCGCCGCGCTGGAGTTGCGCGGGCCCACCGTGTACCACCGGCTCTCGTGGTCGTACCTCGACGCGCTGCCCCAGTGGCGGCACTTGAAGAAGGTGCGCCGCAGCGAGGAAGCGATGGAGCTGGAAAACGGAGGCCAACTCGGCTTCGATTTCTGATCGCACCCACGTGCCACCCACCGGTACGTTTCGTACCGGTGTTTGATAGACATCAACTCATGCCTCTCACCCCCGCCATCGAGGAGCCTCAGATTCACGAGAGTGCCCAGGGTCCCCGCGTCACGCCGGCCGCGAGCCGCACCGCGCAGACCCCCCGCCCCGTACCCGGTCCGCGTCCCGCCGCCGTCCCCCGGCCCGGGCGCCCCGGTCCCTCCCCCGCAGCGGCAAGCCGCGCGGGAGGTACCCCCAGGCCCACCCCGACCGCGCCGCGCGCGGCACAGGCCACCCCCGCACCCGTACCCGCAGCCCCCGCCGCGCCGTCCGTCTCGGCGGCGGTGCCGCAGGTCCAGCTGATCCCGGCGTCCGCCGAGGGTGCGCTGGACGCGGCCGAGGAGGCCGTGGACCTGCTGCTCGACACCGGGCGCGCGCCCGGCGACATCCTGGTGCTCACCACCGGCGACCCGCACCCGTGGGCCGCCCACGAACTGTCCTTCGGCGAGGCCTCCTACTGGGCCCAGCACGACGCCAAGGACGACGTCTTCTACGCGGACGCCGCGCACGTGCAGCGCGCCGCCGGACGTCCCGTCGTGGTCTTCGCGGCCAACGGCGGACCGGCCGGGACGACCGCGGCCGCACTCCCGGTCGCGCTCGCGCGGGCGGGGGCGCTGCTCGTCGTCTGCGGTGACGTTCAGCAGATCAACTCCGTGCTGGGTGCGGGCGTCTGACGTCCCGTATCCCGCTGGGGCGAGGGGCGGGGCGGGCCGGATGCCTGCCCCGCTGAGGTCCGAGGCCCGACCAGCCGTACCCCGTGTCGCGGGAGTACGGCCGTGAGGGCCTGGGCCGCGTTCCTCCGGGCTGCGTTCCTCGGGCCGCGCAGACGGCCCAGGCGGACGGCCTAGCGGGCGGCCGTCCGGCGCAGGGCCTCGACCGTGCCGCCGACGGTGCTCAGCGGCAGAGGTGCCACCTCGGTCATGGCACCGAGGCGCTCGGGCCGTGACTCCGAGCTGGGATGACGTCCGCCCCGGCCTTCGCCGAGCACCTGCCAGCCCCCGCGGGTCAGCGTGATGTACGCGCCGCAGCGCAGCCCGTGCAGGGTGCAGGCGTCCCGCAGGCCCCACATCCAGGCCCCGTCCTCCTCGGTCCACCGCTCGTCGCCGTCACGGCAGTACATCAGCACCGCCGTCCGGACCGGGGTCCGGCGCCGCAAGTCGTGCGGGATGACCCGGCGCAGCCGGGACAGCAGGGCGTTGCGGTACTCCCAGCCGTCCGCCGAGGCCGAGCGCTGCACGAACGAGGCGCTGGCGACGAGCCGTTCCTCGGGGCCGAGCACGGCTATGACGGCGGTGGACGGCACCGGGCTGTGCCGGGAGTGCAGGTCGCCGACCACCTCACGCGGGTTGCGCAGCAGGGGAACCCCCGCGGCGGTCCATTCGGAGGGTTCGAGCAGTCGGCCGTGCCGGCTGACGCCACCGGTGGCCGTTGTCAGGGACGCGGTCGCGGGCGGGGCGAATCCGAAGGTCACGGTCCTCCCTTCGGGTACACGCCCGCGAACGGGCACGGCTGAGGTGTGGGCGCGCCGCAGCGCGGCCCAGGAGAGTGCCGACGAGCCGAGCGGGAGCACTCCGATTCTCGCGTGGCCCGCGACGGTGGGGCAATGAGCATTTGAGGACGCGGACCGGAATTCGCCGGTATGCCGTTCATATCCTTGCCCCGCCACGCCGGAGATGACGCATTCCGCTACGGCTGAAGCGCGAGCACCAGCGGAAACACCCCCCTCACGCCCGCTCGCCGCAGCAGCCGGGCGGCTACTGCGAGGGTCCAGCCGGATTCTGAGCGGTCGTCGACGAGGAAGACCGGACCGGGGACCTCGGACAGGCTGGCCGCAAGGGCTGGCGGCACGGTCAAGGCCTGGTGGAGCGCCCGGACCCGCTGGGCACTGTTCGAGGACGGCAGCCCGAACTCCGGTGCCCGGTCCGTGTACTCCAGCGCTCCGAGCAGCGGAATCCGACCGACCTCCGCGATCCGCGCGGCCAGCGAGCCGACCAGCAGGGGACGGCTGCGCGAGGGCAGCGCGACCACGCCCACGGGCCGCGGCGGGGCGTCCTCGGCGCCGGAGGCCCAGCCGCCCGGCCCCCGGGCCCAGTCGGCCAGGACGGCCACCACGGCCTGTGCCACATCGTCCGGAACCGGCTGGTCGGGCGCCTGGGGGGCGAGCATCGGGCGCAGCCGGTTGCCCCAGCCGATGTCGGACAGCCGGCCCAGGGCCCGGCCGGGCGCCGCCTGTTCGCCCGCCGGGATCCGGCCCTTGAGATCGACGCCCACCGCGGCGAGCCCGGTCGGCCACATCTTGCGCGGTTCCAATTCCACCCCGGGACGGCCCAGTTCCCCCCGGGCGGTGTCCAGCGACGCCGAGGAGACCGCCGCGGTGAAGCGGGCGCCCGCGCAGTTGTCGCAGCGGCCGCAGGGCGCGGCCTCCTCGTCGTCGAGCTGGCGGCGCAGGAACTCCATCCGGCAGCCGGTGGACGCCGCGTAGTCGCGCATCGCCTGCTGCTCGGCGGCCCGCTGCCGGGCGACCCACGCGTACCGCTCGGCGTCGTACACCCAGGGCTCTCCGGTGGCGGTCCAGCCGCCCTTGACGCGGTGGACCGCGCCGTCCACGTCGAGGACCTTGAGCATCGTCTCCAGCCGGGTGCGACGCAGGTCCACCAGCGGCTCCAGGGCAGGGAGCGACAGGGGTCGGCCGGCCTGCGCCAGGACGTCCAGGGTGCGGCGCACCTGCTCCTCGGGCGGGAAGGCCACCGAGGCGAAGTACTGCCAGATCGCCTCGTCCTCGCGGCCGGGGAGCAGCAGCACCTCGGCGTGCTCCACGCCGCGGCCGGCGCGGCCGACCTGCTGGTAGTAGGCGATGGGGGACGAGGGCGAGCCCAGGTGTACGACGAAGCCCAGGTCGGGCTTGTCGAAGCCCATGCCGAGGGCGGAGGTGGCCACGAGGGCCTTGACCCGGTTCGCCTGGAGGTCGTTCTCCGCCTGTTCGCGGTCGGCGTTCTCGGTCTTGCCCGTGTACGAGGAGACGGTGTGCCCGCGGTGGCGCAGGTAGGCGGTGACCTCCTCGGCGGCGGCCACCGTCAGCGTGTAGATGATCCCGGAGCCGGGCAGATCGCCGAGGTGGTCGGCGAGCCAGGCCAGGCGGTGCGCGGCGTCGGGCAGGGTCAGTACGGCCAGGCTCAGGCTCTCGCGGTCGAGGGGGCCGCGCAGCACCAGGGCGTCCGTGCCGGCGCCGGTGCCGAGCTGTTCGGCGACGTCGGCCGTGACCCGGGCGTTGGCGGTGGCGGTCGTCGCCAGGACCGGGACGCCCGGGGGGAGGTCGGCGAGCATCGTGCGCAGCCGGCGGTAGTCGGGGCGGAAGTCGTGCCCCCAGTCGGAGATGCAGTGGGCCTCGTCGACCACGAGCAGACCGGTGGCGGCCGACAGCTTGGGCAGTACCTGGTCGCGGAACTCCGGGTTGTTGAGGCGCTCGGGGCTCACCAGCAGGACGTCGACCTCGCCCGCGGCGACCTCGGCCTGGATGCCCTCCCACTCCTCGGGGTTGGCGGAGTTGATGGTGCGGGCGTGGATCCCGGCGCGGGCGGCGGCCTCGACCTGATTGCGCATCAGCGCGAGCAGCGGGGAGACGATCACGGTCGGTCCGGCCCCGCTCGCCCGCAGCAGGGACGTGGCGACGAAGTAGACCGCGGACTTGCCCCAGCCGGTGCGCTGGACGACCAGGGCCCGCCGCTTGTGCGCGACGAGGGCCTCGATCGCCCGCCACTGGTCCTCGCGCAGCCGTGCGGTGCCCGTGGGGTCGCCCACGAGGCGGGCGAGTACGGAATCGGCGGAGGACCTCAGGTCTGCGTTCATGCCCCCATGCAACCCGATCCCTCTGACATCGCGCCAATGGAGATCGCGGGCTGTGGATGTTGAAGGCTGGACGGGTTATCCACAGGGGTTTCCGGATCGGATCACGCACGGGACCTTCGAGGCATGACGACGAACCACGAATCGCGCAGCCCGTCCGGCCGGCCGTCCATCAGCCCCGCCGGAGCCCCCACCGAACCCCAGATCACCCTGCGCAGCCCGGCCGAACTCGCCGACGCGCTGCCCTACATGCTCGGCTTCCACCCGAACGACTCCCTCGTCATGGTCGCCGTGCACGGCGAGGGCGGCCGCTTCGGCGGCCGGCTCCGCGTCGGGATCCCCACCGCCCCCGCCGAATGGGAGGACACCGCCCGCCAGGTCGCCGAATGCCTGATCAAGGGCAGCGAACGGCGCGGGAACAAGCCCGACGGCGTGGTGGTCTACCTCTGCCAGGACCCGGCCGGAGGGGAGAGCGGACAGCGGGTCATGACCCGGCTGCGGCCGCTCGCCCAGCGGCTGCGGCTGGCTTGCGGCGCGCTGGACGTGCCGGTCCTGGAGGCCCTGTGCCTCTCCGGCGGCCGCTACTGGTCCTACACCTGCCCCGAGACCGGCTGCTGCCCGGCCGAGGGCATCCCGCTGGCCCCGCCCGGCACCTCGGTGATGGCCGCGGCCGCCACCTTCGCCGGGCTCCAGGTCCGCGGCTCCCTGAAGGAGATCGAGAAGCGGTTGACACCGATGGGCGGCGCCTGGGCCGCCGAGCAGGAGGAGGCCCTGGAACGGGCCGCCGCGTCCCTCGTGCCGAGGATCCTCGACGGGGAGACCCGCGAGGAGGTCGGCGCGCAGACCATCAGCCTCGCCCGCACCCTCATGCGGCGCCTGACCCTGGCACCGCCCGCCGAGGGCGGGCCCCGCGCGGACGACTGGGACGACGCGCTCCTCGGCCACGACGAGGCCGCGGCCGTGATCCTCGGCCTCCAGGACCGGGAGATCCGCGACATCGCCGCCGAGTGGATGGAGGGCGACGAGGCCGCCCCGGCCCTGCGGCTGTGGCGGGCCCTGGCCCGGCGCTGCGTCGGGGCCTACGGGGAGCACGCGGCGGCCCCGCTCACCCTGGCCGGCTGGGTGTCGTGGTCCAGCGGGGACGAGCCGACCGCCCGGATCGCCCTCGGGCTGGCCCTGCAGGCGGACGCCGAATACCGGTTCGCGCAGCTCCTGCACCACGCCTGCAACGAGGGCATCGACCCGGAGGGGCTGCGGCAGTGCCTGCGCGAGGAGCGTAGGCGCCGCGAACCCCGCCGCAAGCGCACCGCCGCCACCACCCGGCCGCCCGGCCGCCGGACCGGGCAGCGCCGCCGCACCTCCCGCCGCACCGAGGGGAGCGGACAGTGAGCGCCCGTCAGGCCCCGGCCCCCGGCCGCTCCGCGCGGCGGCTGTGGAGCGCGACGGGAGCGTCCCCGCGCCGCCCGCGCCCCACACGCTGCGGACCACCGCCACCGGGGCCCGTGACCCGGGCGGGGGCGGGGGCGTTCAGCCGGTGGGCGGTGGGGGTCCGGTCGCGCCGCCGCCCAGCCGAACCGGCCGGAGCGCAGACAAGGCGACACATGGCTCCCCCCGCACCCGAAACCGGCCAGCCCGGAACCACACCCGCTGACGCCCCCCGCCCGCCGGGGCCACCACCGGGGGCCGCCCCCACCCCCGGCTCCACGTCCGTACCGGGCGCCCGCCCGCCCGGGTATCCGGCGGGTCCCTCCCCGGAGGGGCCGGCGAGAGACCGGCACGGGCCCGGGGGCGCCCCTGCGCCTGGGGGTGCCGGGCGGCCGCCGCAGGGTGCGGGCGAACGACCGGGCGGATCCGGGAACCCGCCGCCCGGGGCGGGAGGCGGGCAGCGGGTCGAGCTGCCTCCGGTGCACGGTGCCGTCATCTGCGTCGCCGCCCCCTGCCTGGTCATCTCGCCCGAGCACGGCCAGCTGACCGGGCGGGGCATCGAGGGGATCTACCGGTCCGGGCGCCGGCTGCTGTCCCGCTGCGTGCTGCGCGTCGCCGGGCGGGAGCCGGTCGCCGTCCAAGCGCGCAGCCTCGGGGCGGACCGGGCCGCCTTCACCGCCACCGTCCGTACCGGGGTCGAACCCGGCCCCGACCCCGACATCGGCGTCGAACGGGTCCGGCACGCCGACGGCACCGAGCGCATCACCGTCCGCAGCTTCGCCGCCCGGCCCCTTCGCCTCCCCGTGGAGGTCTCGCTCGGCACCGACCTGGCCGACCTGGCCGCGGTGGCCGCCGGTCGCGCCGGGCCCGAGCTCGCCGCCGGGGTGCACGCGGCGGGGCTGCGCTGGAGCACGGAGGAGGCTCTGGCCGTCACCACCGCCGAGCCCGCCCCCGACGATGCCCTCGCCACCGCCGGACTCCTACGCTGGCAGCTCGAACTGGGGCCGGGGGAGTCACGCAGCATCGAGCTGCGGACCGCCCGGGACCGCACCGCCCGGGCCCCCGCGGGACAGGTCGCCAACCCACTGGCCGGGGCCCGCGCCGAGGGGGACGACCCGAGGGCCGAGGCATGGCTGCGGACCAGCGTCGACGACCTGCGCGCACTGCTCCTGCGGGACCCCGCGGAGCCGGGCGACGCCTTCGCGGCGGCGGGGGTGCCCTGGCGGCTCGGGCTGGCCCCGGCCGAGTCGCTGTGGGCCGCGCGGATGGCACTGCCGCTCGGCACCGGGCTCGCCGCCGCCACGCTGCGGACGCTGGCCCGGAGTCAGACCGCGGGACGGGGCCCCGGCTCCGGCAAGATCCCGGGACCGTTGCGCGCGTCCGGACCGCAGCTGCCGCCGGGATGCACCGGAACCGAGGCCACCCTCGGCTTCCCGGCGGTGCTCGCCGAGGCCCGCCGGTGGGGGCTGCCCGAGGAGGAGGTGGCCCGGCTGCTCCCCGCCGCCGAGCGCTGCCTGGAGTGGCTGCGCGGGGCGCTCGGCAAGGACGGTTTCCTGGCCGACCCCGACCCGGGGCCGCGGCGCTGTGAGACCCAGGCCCACGCCCACCGGGCCGCGCTGCTCGGAGCCGACCTGCTCGACGGGTGCGGGCGGGCCGGAGCGGGGGAGTGGCGGGAGTGGGCGGCCGCCCTGCGGGAGAGGTTCCTGGACCGATTCTGGATCGACGGCCCGGACGGCGGCCGCCCCGCCGCCGCCCTGCATCCGGACGGCCGGCCGCTGGCCCGGCTGACGGGGGCGGCCGCGCACCTGCTGGACACCGGCCTGCTGGGCGGCGGCCGGCTCGCGCCCGGTCTGCTGGACCGGGTCCGCACCGAACATCTCGCCCGGCTGCTCGGGGCACCGGCGATGGATTCCGGATGGGGGCTTAGGAGCATGGCGTCACGGGAGCCGGGACACAACCCCTTCGGCCACCGCTCGGGCGCGGTCCGGGCCCACGAGAGCGCCGTCGCGGTGGCCGGACTGGCCCAGGCCGGCTACGAGAAGGAGGCCGCCGGGCTGCTGCGGGGCCTGCTGGACGCGGCGGAGGTCTTCGGATACCGGCTGCCGGAGATGTACGCCGCCGAGCAGCGCACCGCCGGCAGTGCCCCGCTCCCGCACCCGGCGGCCTGCCGGCCCGCCGCGGTGGCCGCCGCCGCGGGGATCCACGCCCTCACCGCCCTCGCGGGCATCCGCCCGGACGCCCCGGCCGGGACGGTCGCCGTGGCCCCCCGGGCGGGCGCGCCCCTCGGCGCCCTGCGCCTCGCGGGGCTGCGGGTGGCGGGGGAGCCGTTCACCGTCAGGATCAGCCGCCTCGGCGTGGGCATGGTGGAGGAGGCAGCCGATGGGCTCCAACTGGGAGGGTGAGGTACGTCCCCGGCGGCGGGGCCGCCTGATCGCCACGGTGCGGACTGGGTTCCAGATCACCGTCCTCGGGATCACGAAAGCGCTGTTTATCGTCAGGCAGACGACTATGATCGCGGCATGTCGCCCTACGACCCGTCGGCCTTCCCGCCCTTTGCCGTCACCGTCGACCTGGTCGTGCTCACCGTGCGGCGCGACGCGCTCTGCGCGCTGGTCGTACGACGGGGAGAGCAGCCGTTCCAGGGACGCTGGGCGCTGCCCGGCGGCTTCGTGCGCGGGGACGAGGACCTCGCGGCGGCCGCGGCCAGGGAACTCGCCGAGGAGACCGGGCTGTGCGCGCACGACCCGGCCGCACCCGGCGTGGACAACGGGGCGCACCTCGAACAGCTCGCCACCTACGGCGACCCCCGGCGCGACCCCCGGATGCGGGTGGTCAGCGTGGCGCACTTGGTCCTCGCGCCCGACCTCCCCGCGCCCCGCGCGGGCGGCGACGCGAACAGCGCCCGCTGGGCCCCCGTCGACGAGCTCCTGGAGGGCCCCGACCAGACCGCCGCGGGGCTCGCCTTCGACCACGCGCGGATCCTCGCCGACGGCGTGGAGCGGGCCCGCTCGAAGATCGAGTACTCCTCGCTGGCCACGGCCTTCTGCCCGCCCGAGTTCACCGTCGGCGAGCTGCGCCGGGTGTACGAGGCCGTGTGGGGCGTGGCGCTCGACCCGCGCAACTTCCACCGCAAGGTCACCGGCACCCCCGGCTTCCTGGTGCCCGCCGGGGGGACGACCACCCGTCAGGGCGGCCGGCCCGCCCAGCTGTTCAGGGCCGGCGGGGCGACCCTCCTCAACCCGCCGATGCTGCGCCCGGAGGTCTGACCCGCCGACGGCACGGGCCCGGCCCGTGCCGGGCCGGCCCACGTCGGCCCCGTACCGGTGGACCCGGACGGCGGCAATACCGGCCACGACCCGGACCGGTTGCGAAGAAAATCGGACATATCGCGTTATCTTGCATGCGGTACTCACCCTGCCGCAGAGCGGTCTCACCCCCCGCGAGAGAAGCGATGCTCCAGGCCATCGGACTCACCAGCACACCCCGTCGAGATCTGCCGCCCCTCGTGGACGACCTCACCTTCGAGGCCCGCCCCGGGTGCGTGACCGCCCTGCTCGGAGAGCCGGGTTCGGGCAAGACCACCGCCCTGCGGCTCATGCTCGAACTCGAACCGGGCCGCGGCGTCACCTACTTCCGCGGACGCCCGCTGCACCGGATCCCGCATCCGGGCCGTGAGGTCGGCGTCCTCCTCGGAGACGTCCCAGGGCACCCGTCGAGGACGGTCCGCGGCCAGCTGCGCATGCTCTGCGCCGCCGTCGGCGTCCCGGCCTCCCGGGCGGACACCATGATGGAGGTCGTCGGCATCGCGGGCCTGCGCGACCAGCGGCTCGGCTCGCTCTCGGCCGGCATGGACCGCCGCGTCGGACTGGCGGCGGCCCTGCTCGCCGACCCGTGCACCCTGCTCCTCGACGAGCCGGCCGCCGGCCTCCCGCCCCGCGAGCGCGCCTGGCTGCACGGGCTGCTGCGCGGTCACGCCTCCCTCGGCGGGGCCGTGCTGTTCACCACTGCCGACGCGAAGGAGGCCGCCCGCAGCGCGGACCGGGTCGTCTCCATCGCCTCGGGCCGGCTCGTCGCCGACCAGGAGGCCGCGGACTTCGCCCGCACCCGGCTGCGCCCGCGCGTCGCCGTGCGCACCCCGCACGCCGCGCGGCTGGCCGACGTACTGGGCCGGGAGGCCCGGGCCGCGCACCGCGCCGTCGAGATCGTCGAGGAGAGCGGCAGCCGGCTCTCGGTGTACGGCAGCAACTGCGCCGAGGTCGGCGAGGCGGCGTTCCGGAACGGCGTCCTGGTTCACCAGCTCGCCGACGAGACCGGCGACGCCGGAGCCCCCGTCACGCCCGTACCGCAGGCCCGCACCGGGGCCGGCGGGGCGGTCAAGGCGGAGGCGCGGGTCGAGGCCGGAGCCCCGCGCCGGGCCGGAGCGGGCGCCGCCGGCCCCGACACCCCCGCCGACCCCCTCCCGGACCCGCGCCACGCCCCCGCCGGCGCCCCCGGCGGCGGGTTCCGCTCCGAGCCGGGCGGCGCGCCCGCGTCGTGGCCCGCGCCCGGGCCGGAGTCCGAAGGCCGTCCCGCCACCGGGGCGCGCCCCCTTCACGCCCGCCCCGAGCCCCCCGTCTCGGCAGTGCGCCGCGTGGGCGGGCCGCTGCGCCCCCTGCGCTACGAACTGCGCCGCGTCTTCGGCACCGCCACGCCCTTCCTCACCGCCGCCCTCGTCGTCACCGTCTCCGCCCTCACCGCCCTGGTGCTCGCCCGGGCCGGCCACCTCCCCCGCAACCGGGTCCTCGCCGCCTGGCCGGAGCTGGCCCCGCTGCCTCCCGCCGCACTCGGGGCGGGACTGCTCGGAGCCCTGGCCTTCGGTGAGGAGTACCGCTACCCCGCCCTCGCCGCCGACCGGGGCACCGTCCCGCGCCGCCTCGGACTCCTCACCGCCAAGCTCGGCGTCTGCGCCGCCCTCGCCCTGCTGCTCGGCGCCCTCGCCGTCACCGCCGACGCCGCCGCCCTCCGGCTCGTCTTCGGGCGCGGCCCCCTGGGCACCTGGGAGGAATGGGCCGAACCCGCCGCGAGCTGGGCGGGGCTGCTGGTCGGCTGCGCCTGGGCCGGGGTGCTCGCCTCCGCGGTGTTCCGCTCCGCGTCGGCCGGCCTGGCCGCCGTGCTCGCCGTACCGGTGATGGTCGTACCGCTGGTGCGCAAGGCGTTGGAGGGGCCATCCGCGTACCCGGTGAGCGGGTTCGCCTCGCGGCTGCGCGGTCTGGCCTCGGCGCCGTGGCCCGCGGAGTCGGACCGGTACGTCCTGGGGGCCTTCCGGGTGATGGCCCAACCCGTGGGCGCCGCCCTCGTGTTGTCGTTGATGGTCCTGTTGTGCGCCTATGGGTTCACAGGACTGCGCGGTCGGGTCCGTTGGTGATCGTTCCGATGCGGTAGCCGACTCCGTCGGGACCGGAGAAGTCCGCTTCGCGCCCTCTCACGCGAAGCGGACCGCAACTCCCCGCAAAGCGCCCGGTTCCTTACGATAAGTCGTCAATTGCGTAGGTGGCACCGATCACCCTTTCGTGTGCTTTTCACCAAAGACCTCAAGGGCGGTGGAGGCGCGGCCGACAAAGGATTCGTGAGTACCCTTGCGCACACCATGATGACCGCCGCCCGCCATGCCGACACCGGCCTCGCCGGCCCGGGCGAACTCGACCGCTACCCCTATGCGGAGGCCTCCGGGACCGAGCGGGTCGGACCGCCCCACTGGGACGGCGCCGACGTCGAGTTGAGCCGTGTGGGCCGCCGGGCGGCCGGCAGCCGCGGCCGCGGGCTGCACGGCCAACTCGTCCAGCAGCTCGGCCAGATGATCGTCTCCGGCGACCTCGGCGCGGACCGGCCGCTGGTCCCCGAGGAGATCGGCCAGCGCTTCGAGGTCTCCCGTACGGTCGTCCGCGAATCGCTGCGGGTCCTGGAGGCCAAGGGCCTCGTCAGCGCCCGCCCCAACGTCGGCACCCGGGTCCGGCCGGTCGCCGACTGGAACCTCCTCGACCCCGACATCATCGAGTGGCGCGCCTTCGGCCCCCAGCGCGACGACCAGCGCCGCGAGCTCAACGAGCTCCGCTGGACCATCGAGCCCCTGGCCGCACGCCTGGCCGCGGGCCACGGCCGCCCGGACGTCCAGCAGCGGCTCTCCGACATGGTCGAGATCATGGGCCACGCCCTCGGACAGGGCGACGCGATCACCTTCGCCCGCGCCGACAACGAGTTCCACGCCCTGCTGATCCAGGTCGCCGGCAACCGCATGCTGGAGCACCTGTCGGGGATCGTCTCCGCCGCCCTCCAGGTCTCCGGCAGCCCCGTCACCTCCTGCGACCGCCCCAGCGAGACCTGCGTGGCCCACCACGCGCGAATGGTCGAGGCCCTCGCCACCGGTGACAGCACGGGTGCCGAGAGCGCCATGCGCCAGCTCCTGACGGTGCATCCGGAGGTCGAGCGCGTGGTGCCCGCCCCGCGCGAGCACTGACCCGCCGGCGCACGGGGGCGTGGAGGTGCAGCACCGGTCGCCGGGCCCGTTTTCGGGCCCGGCGACACCGGTGTGCGGAGGGTGTCACGACCCCGGTGTGACTTGGGCCACGAAGATTGGGCGTAACGCTCTGCGACGTCACGCGATGACCTAAGCGGTGATGGCCGACGGAGGGAAACAGCAGCCCTTGGGGTGCTGTGCAGCTCCCCGGCCCCTGCCCGCGCCCCCGGCCCATCCCCAGTCGGTGGTCGTCGGCTCCGGTCCAGCACCAGGCCGGGGTCGGAACCCGTTCCCATCGTTCCGAGAGGTTGTTCGTGTCGGCCAGCACATCCCGTACGCTCCCGCCGGAGATCGCCGAATCCGAGTCTGTGATGGCGCTCATCGAGCGGGGCAAGGCCGAGGGGCAGATCGCCGGCGATGACGTGCGTCGGGCCTTCGAGGCTGACCAGATTCCTGCGACCCAGTGGAAGAATGTCCTGCGCAGCCTCAACCAGATCCTCGAGGAAGAGGGTGTGACGCTGATGGTCAGTGCCGCAGAGTCGCCCAAGCGCACCCCACGCAAGAGCGTCGCAGCGAAGACCCCCGCCAAGCGTACGACGACCAGGACCGTCGCGGCCAAACCGGCGGCGGCTCCGGCCGCGGCCGACACCCCGGCGGAGGCCGGACCGACGGAACCCGACACGGCCGACGCGCTCGCCGCGGAGCCCGCTGCCGAGCCCGCCGCGAAGAAGACGGCGGCCCGCAAGACGGCGGCCAAGAAGGCCGCGCCGGCGAAGAAGGCCGCCGCGAAGAAGACCGCGGCCAAGAAGACGGCCGCCAAGAAGGACCTGGCCGAGGGCGAGGAAGAGGCCGTCGAAGAGGGTCCCGACGCGGTGAAGGCCGAGGCCGAGGAAGAGGACGAGAGCGGGGAGAACAAGGGCTTCGTCATCTCCGACGACGAGGACGACGCCCCGGCCCAGCAGGTCGTCGTGGCCGGCGCCACCGCCGACCCCGTCAAGGACTACCTCAAGCAGATCGGCAAGGTCCCCCTCCTCAACGCCGAGCAGGAGGTCGAGCTCGCCAAGCGCATCGAGGCGGGCCTGTTCGCCGAGGACAAGCTGGCGAACTCCGACAAGCTGGCGCCCAAGCTCAAGCGCGAGCTGGAGATCATCGCCGAGGACGGCCGCCGCGCCAAGAACCACCTGCTGGAGGCCAACCTCCGCCTCGTGGTCTCCCTGGCCAAGCGTTACACGGGCCGCGGCATGCTCTTCCTGGACCTCATCCAGGAGGGGAACCTGGGCCTGATCCGCGCGGTCGAGAAGTTCGACTACACCAAGGGCTACAAGTTCTCCACCTACGCGACCTGGTGGATCCGCCAGGCGATCACGCGCGCCATGGCCGACCAGGCCCGCACCATCCGCATCCCGGTGCACATGGTCGAAGTGATCAACAAGCTGGCCCGCGTGCAGCGCCAGATGCTCCAGGACCTGGGCCGCGAGCCCACCCCGGAGGAGCTGGCCAAGGAACTCGACATGACCCCCGAGAAGGTCATCGAGGTCCAGAAGTACGGCCGCGAGCCCATCTCCCTGCACACGCCGCTCGGCGAGGACGGCGACAGCGAGTTCGGCGACCTGATCGAGGACTCCGAGGCGGTCGTCCCGGCCGACGCCGTGAGCTTCACGCTCCTCCAGGAGCAGCTGCACTCGGTGCTCGACACGCTCAGCGAGCGCGAGGCCGGTGTGGTCTCGATGCGCTTCGGGCTGACCGACGGCCAGCCCAAGACCCTCGACGAGATCGGCAAGGTCTACGGGGTCACGCGCGAGCGCATCCGGCAGATCGAGTCCAAGACCATGTCGAAGCTGCGCCACCCGTCGCGCTCCCAGGTGCTGCGCGACTACCTGGACTGACCGGACCGCAGGGGCGTACGGCGGTGGCCGCGCGGGTGCGCACGGCCACCGGGCATCCCACTCTGGGTGGAGTCATGCACACTCGGAGTCAGGAGGCCCCATGCGTCGTCCCTTCGCCCGTGCCCTGGCGGGCGCACTGACCCTGGTGGCGGGAGCGGCCGTGGCGCCGCTGGCCCACGCGCCCACGGTGGCGGCGGACAGCGTCGTCATAGGCGGGAAGCCGGTGAATGTGGCCGACAGTCCCTGGGTCGTGGCCCTCGCCAGCCGTGACCGGTTCGGGGGTATCCGGGACGGGCAGTTCTGCGGGGGCGTCCTCGTCGCCCCGACCACGGTGGTGACGGCGGCCCACTGCCTGGGCCGCCAGGTGCTGGGCGGGCCCGTCGACTCCGTCGCCGACTTCCGCGTGATCACCGACCGTACGGAGCTGCGCTCCCCCGAGGGGCGGGAGATCGCGGTCCGCGCGGCCCGGGTGAACCCGGCGTACGACCCCGGGACCAACGCCGGCGACCTCGCCGTACTGGAACTGGCCGAAGCGGTTCCGGCAGACCACGTGCTCCCCATGGCCGGAGAGGGCCACCCCGGCTACGACGCCGGCACCGGGGCGGCCGTGTACGGCTGGGGCGACACGAGCGGGTTCGGCGACTACGCGTACGGGCTGCGGGCGGCGCAGGTCACCGTGCTGGACGACGAGACCTGCCTACGGGCCTACCCCGGTAACGCGGACGGCCGGTACCGGGCCGACTCCATGGTGTGCGCGGGCGACCGGTCCGGAGGAAAGGACGCCTGCCAGGGGGACAGCGGCGGCCCGCTGGTGGCCCGGGGGCGGCTCATCGGACTGGTGTCCTGGGGGCGCGGCTGCGGGCGCGCGGACAGCCCGGGCGTGTACACGCGGATCGCCCCCCTGATCGCATTCGTGAGCGGCTCCGAGAGGGGCCGACGGCCGAGCGGGGTCTAGGGCCATCACGCGGGACGTCCGCAGGGGCCCCAGGAGCCCGTCACGGCCCGGCACGGGGGTGCGGGGTCGTGACGGGGCCTCGGAGCGGGGCCCGCGCCGGAGGGGGCAGGGCCTCGGAGTCCGGATGTCCGGACATGAGGACGGGCGGCGTCTCTGGGTCTCAGAGACGCCGCCCGTCGACCGGCCTTGCCGGTCCTGGCTCGTCGGATGCGAGGGCAGGCCTTGTGTCAGCGGTCCTCGGGGTCGGCTGCGTGGGCGGCCGGAGCGGACGTCAGCCGCTCGGTCTCATCCTGTATTTCCGCGGCGATCTTCTTGAGTTCCGGCTCGAACTTACGCCCGTGGTGGGCGCAGAAGAGCAGTTCACCACCGCTCAGGAGGACGACGCGCAGATATGCCTGGGCGCCGCAACGGTCGCATCGGTCAGCGGCCGTCAGCGGGGTCGCGGGTGTCAGAACAGTAGTCACGTCGCCTCTTCTCTAGCTCGACGAGCTGTCGTACCAGGGTCAACATCCAACCAGGCCGAAAACGTTCCCGCTCGCGGCTTTTCCTCGAAACTTCCTTCCGAAGCTGGCCGGCTGCTGCCGGTTGGCGGCGAAGGAGCCGTATTGCGTTGCTTTACGGTTTCGCGTTGTCAGTCGTTCGCTTGTAGCAGTTCTCGTCCTCCCCGGCGTGAGTGCCGGTTGTTCATGAGGACGTGCCCGAACCCTAAATGGTTCATGCCTGGAAGGGAACGTGATGTTTGCTTCACCCTCACGAGGGATCGAACATCCGTGCGGATCTGCACTAGGCTGTGGAACGCGCGAGGGTGGCGTTGCATCGGCTCTACCAGGCCTCGGTACCCTTCGACGGGCAACCGAGCCACTCCTGCGCCCCAGTGGGCCAGAAAAGAAATTCAGCGAGGAGCGAACTGCGTGACCGCCGACACGTCCGTGCCTTCCAGCGCGCTGCTGTCCGGAGCAGACCGGGACGGTTCCAACTACACCGCGCGGCACCTGCTCGTCCTCGAGGGTCTTGAGGCCGTCCGCAAGCGCCCCGGCATGTATATCGGCTCGACCGACAGCCGAGGCCTCATGCACTGCCTCTGGGAGATCATCGACAATTCCGTCGACGAGGCCCTGGGCGGCTACTGCGACCACATCGAGGTCATCCTCCACGAGGACGCCTCGGTCGAGGTCAGGGACAACGGCCGGGGCATCCCGGTCGACGTCGAGCCCAAGACCGGCCTGTCCGGCGTCGAGGTCGTCATGACCAAGCTGCACGCCGGCGGCAAGTTCGGCGGCGGCTCGTACGCGGCCTCCGGCGGCCTGCACGGCGTCGGCGCCTCCGTGGTCAACGCCCTGTCGGCCCGCCTCGACGTCGAGGTCGACCGCGGCAGCTCCACGCAGGGCATCAGCTTCCGGCGCGGCGTGCCCGGGCTCTTCACCGAGCAGGGCCCCGACAGCCCCTTCGATCCGGCCAGCGGCCTGCGCAAGATCAAGCGGATCGCCAAGGGCAAGACCGGCACCCGGATCCGCTACTGGGCCGACCGCCAGATCTTCCTCAAGGACGCCCGCCTCTCCCTGGAGACGCTCTACCAGCGCGCCCGCCAGACCGCCTTCCTCGTGCCCGGCCTGACCATCGTCGTCCGCGACGAGCGGGCCATCGACGGCGCAGGCAAGACCGAGGAGACGTTCCGCTACGACGGCGGCATCAGCGAGTTCTGCGACTACCTCGCCCAGGACAAGGCCGTCTGCGACGTGCTGCGCCTGACCGGCTCGGGCACCTTCAAGGAGACCGTCCCGGTCCTCGACGACCGCGGCCACATGACCCCCACCGAGGTCACCCGGGAACTGGGCGTGGACATCGCCCTGCGCTGGGGCACGGGGTACGAGACCAACCTCAAGTCCTTCGTGAACATCATCGCCACCCCCAAGGGCGGCACCCACGTGGCCGGATTCGAGCGGTCGGTCACCAAGACGGTGAACGAGGTGCTGCGCTCCGCGAAGCTCCTGCGCGTCGCCGAGGACGACGTCGTCAAGGACGACGCCATGGAGGGCCTGACGGCGGTCGTCACCGTCCGCCTCGCCGAGCCCCAGTTCGAGGGCCAGACGAAGGAGGTGCTCGGCACCTCCGCGGCCACCCGCATCGTCGCCGCCGTCGTCGCCAAGGAGCTCAAGGCCTTCCTGACCTCCACCAGGCGCGACGACAAGCAGCAGGCCCGCGCCGTGATGGAGAAGATCGTCGCGGCCGCCCGGACCCGGATCGCGGCCCGCCAGCACAAGGAGGCGCAGCGCCGCAAGACCGCGCTGGAGTCCTCCTCGCTGCCGGCCAAGCTGGCCGACTGCCGCAGCGACGACGTCGACCGCAGCGAGCTCTTCATCGTCGAGGGGGACTCGGCCCTCGGTACGGCCAAGCTCGCCCGGAACTCCGAGTTCCAGGCGCTGCTGCCGATCCGCGGCAAGATCCTCAACGTCCAGAAGTCCTCGGTTTCGGACATGCTCAAGAACGCCGAGTGCGGCGCGATCATCCAGGTCATAGGAGCCGGCTCGGGCCGCACCTTCGACATCGACGCCGCCAGGTACGGGAAGGTCATCATGATGACCGACGCCGACGTCGACGGCTCCCACATCCGCACCCTGCTGCTGACGCTCTTCCAGCGGTACATGCGGCCGATGGTCGAGGCGGGCCGGGTCTTCGCGGCCGTTCCGCCGCTGCACCGGATCGAGCTGGTCCAGCCCAAGAAGGGCCAGGACAAGTACGTCTACACGTACTCGGACCACGAGCTGCGCCAGACGCTGCTGGAGTTCCAGCGCAAGAACATCCGGATCAAGGACGCCATCCAGCGCTACAAGGGCCTCGGCGAAATGGACGCGGACCAGCTCGCGGAGACCACGATGGACCCCCGCCACCGCACCCTGCGGCGGATCAACATCGGCGACCTGGAAGCGGCGGAGCAGGTCTTCGACCTGCTCATGGGCAACGAGGTGGCCCCGCGCAAGGAGTTCATCACCAGCTCCGCCGCGACCCTGGACCGTTCGCGCATCGACGCCTGATCCGCCCGTCCGGCGCTCTTCGCTCCCTCACCTGATGGAGTGAAGAGCGCCAGGACACCAGTCCGGAAAGCGACCTTCGGCACATCCTTGTGAGCACGCGGCCAATGCGGCAGCGGACAAGGAGAGTTCGGTGGACAAGCACGAAGGTCGTGAAGCCGGAACGATCCGGCTGGACGACCCCTGGTACGACGCCCTGGCCGTGGGCTGGGGCGAGGGCGCGGAACCCTTCCCGCCGCGTCGGCCCACGTCGGACCGGAGCGCCCCGGGCGCGTCCGACATCTACCTGGAAGTGCAGCGCAGCGCCGCGTTCCAGGAGGTGCGGGGCCGGTACCGGAGGTTCGTCGTCCCCGCGACCGCCGGCTTCCTCCTCTGGTACGTCGCCTACGTGATCGCGGCCACCGCCGCGCCCGGGCTGATGGCCCGGCCCGTGGTGGGTTCCTTCAACGTGGCCCTGCTGGCGGGACTCGGCCAGTTCCTCAGCACCTTCCTGCTGACTTGGGCCTATGCCCGGCACGCGCGGCTGCGCCGGGACAGCGCCGCGCTCGACCTGCGCTGGACCGTCTTCGAACGCGAACGCGGCCAGGAGCGCACCCGCACGAGCCGGGGGGAGGACCAGTGACCTCCGAACACCAGGCCCTCGCCCTGATCCTCTTCAGCCTGTTCATCGCGGTCACCCTCGGCATCACCACCTGGGTCAGCCGCAGGAGGCACGGCTCGGCGGAGGAGTTCTACGCGGGCGGGCGACTGTTCTCCCCGATGGAGAACGGTTTCGCCATCGCCGGCGACTACATGTCCGCCGCCTCCTTCCTCGGGGTCTCCGGGCTGATCTCCCTCTTCGGCTACGACGGCCTGCTCTACCTGATCGGCTTCCTCGTCGCCTGGCTGATGGTGCTGTTCCTGGTCGCCGAACTGGTGCGCAACTGCGGGCGCTTCACCCTCGCCGACGTGGTCGTCGCCCGGATGAGCGAGCGGCCCGTGCGGATCGCCGCCGGGACCTCCTCGGTGGTGGTCTCGGTGCTCTACCTGGTCGCGCAGATGGTCGGCGCGGGCAGCCTGGTGGGCCTCCTCCTCGCGGACGCGGGCCCCGGCGCCCGGACCCTGACGGTGGTCGGGGTCGGCGCGCTGATGGTGGTCTACGTGGCCTTCGGCGGGATGCGGGCCACCACCTGGATCCAGATCGTCAAGGCCGTCCTGCTGATGGGCGGGGCGGTCGCCCTCACGGTGCTGGTCCTGGTGCGCTTCCACGGGAACCTCGACCAGCTCCTGTCCGGCGCCGCCGAACGCAGCGGGCACGGGGCCCGGTTCCTGAGCCCCGGCCTCAAGTACGGCGGGGGCTGGACCGCGCGCGTCGACTTCATGAGCCTGGGCCTCGCCCTGGTCCTGGGGACGGCGGGGCTGCCCCACATCCTGTCGCGCTTCTACACCGTGCCGACCGCGCGGGCCGCCCGCCGGTCGGCGGTGTGGGCGATCGGGCTGATCGGGGGCTTCTACCTGATGACGATCGTGCTCGGTTTCGGGGCGGCCGCGCTGGTCGGCCCCGACGCGGTGCGGGCGTCCAGCGCCTCCGGGAACACGGCCGTGCCGCTGCTGGCCGGCATCCTCGGCGGGGGAGCCGACTCCACCGGGGGCGCGGTGCTGTTCGCCCTCGTGGCCGCCATCGCCTTCGCGACGATCCTCGCCGTGGTCGCCGGGATCACGCTGGCCTCGTCGGCCTCCGTCGCGCACGACCTGTACGCCTCCCTGCGGCGCCGGCGGGCCCGGCAGCGCAGCGAGGTGGCCGTGGCCCGGGTCTCCGCCGTCGGGATCGGGGCGGTGGCCATCGCCCTGGGGCTGCTCGCCGAGGACATGAACGTGGCCTTCCTGGTGGGGCTGGCCTTCGCCGTGGCGGCGTCGGCGAACCTGCCGGTGCTGCTGTACTCGCTGTTCTGGCGGGGTTTCACCACCCGGGGGGCCGTGTGGTCGGTGTACGGGGGGCTGGTTCCGGCGGTGCTGCTGGTCGTGCTGTCGCCAGTGGTCTCGGGGAGTCCCGGCTCCCTCTTCCCTGGCCTGGACTTCCAGTACTTCCCGCTGCAGAACCCGGGGATCGTCTCGATCCCGCTCGGCTTCCTGGCGGGCTGGCTGGGCACGGTCACCTCCGCCGAGGAGCCGGACGAACGCAAGTACGCGCAGACGGAGGTCCGCTCCCTGACGGGGGCCGGCGCGGTGTGAGCCCTGCGGGGAGCGGGTTCAGGGGCCGGCCGACGGGAGCCAGGTGTAGCGGTGTTCCGGCCGGCCGGTCTCGCCGTAGCGCAGGGCCAGGGAGACGCGGCCGGCGCGGTCTAGGAGCTTCAGGTAGCGCTGGGCGGTCTGGCGGCTGATGCCCGCGCGCTCGGCGATCTGCTGCGTGGACAGGGGGCCCTCGGCCGTGCGCAGGACCCGGCGGACCAGATCCGCGGTGGTGGGGGAGTGCCCCTTGGGGAGCTCGTTGGGGGTGCCGGCCGCGGCGAGGGCGCCGAAGATCCGGTCGACCTCGGCCTGTTCGGCCTCGCCGCCGCCGGACAGGGAGCGGCGCAGGGCCGCGTAGGCCTCCAGCTTGGCGCGCAGGCCGGCGAAGGTGAACGGCTTGACCAGGTACTGGAGGGCGCCGAGCCGCATGGCCGCCTGGACGGTGGCCAGGTCGCGGGCGGCCGTGACCATGATCACGTCGGTGTGCCGGCCCAGCTGGCGCAGGCGGCGCACCAGGTCGAGGCCGGTCCCGTCGGGGAGGTAGTGGTCGAGGAGGACCAGGTCCACCGGGCGGGTGGTGAGGAACTCCAGGGCCTCGGCCGCCGAATGGGCTTCGCCGGACACCGCGAACCCGGGAACCTTCGCCACGTACGCCGCGTTGATACGGGCAACACGCATGTCGTCGTCGACGACCAATACGTGGATCGGGGACTCGTTCACCGCAGGGCCTCCGGAAGTACGACGGAGAACTCCGCCCCTCCGTCCTCTGTTCCGCCGGCCCGGACGCTGCCGCCCTGCCGCTCCGCGAGGCGGCGTACGAGGGCGAGGCCCAGCCCGCGCTCGCGGTGGGCCCGGGGCTGCTTGGTCGACCAGCCCTCCGTGAAGATCTCCTCGCGGCGTCCGGCGGGGATCCCGGGGCCGCTGTCGCGCACCCGCAGGACGGCGGTGCGTCCTTCCGTGCGGATGTCGACCTCCACCAGGGGCGCGGCGGAGCCCGCCGCCGCGTCCAGGGCGTTGTCGACGAGGTTGCCGAGGATCGTGACGAGGCCGCCCGGGTCCACCAGGCGGTCGGGGAGGAGGGAGTCCGGGGCGAGGCGCAGCGGGACGCCGCGCTCCGCCGCGACGGTGGCCTTGCCCACCAGCAGCGCCGCCAGCAGGGGGTCGTGGACCTTCTCGGTGACCTGCTCGGCCGTGGTCCGGTGCACGCCCACGACCTCCGTCACGAACGCGACGGCTTCCTCGTGCAGGCCCAGTTCGAGGAGGCCGAGGAGGGTGTGGAGGCGGTTGGCGTGCTCGTGGTCCTGGGCGCGCAGGGCGTCGATCAGGCCCTTGGTGGAGTCGAGCTCGCGGCTCAGGTGCTCCAGTTCGGTGCGGTCGCGCAGGGTGGCGACGGCGCCGCCGTCGGCGGTGGGCATCCGGTTGGCGACCAGGACGCGCGGGCCCTGGACGGTCAGCAGGTCGCGGCCGGTGACGCGGCCGGCCAGGACGTCGCTGGTGCGGCCCGCGCCGAGGACCTCGTCCAGCGGCCGCCCGGCGAGGGTGTCCGCGCGGTCCTGGGTGAGGCCCAGCAGCCGGGCCGCCTCGTCGTTGACGAGGCGTACCCGGTCGTCAGGGTCGAGGGCGATCACGCCCTCGCGGATGGAGTGCAGCATCGCCTCGCGCTCCGCGAGGAGGGCGGCGATGTCGGAGAAGGCCAGGTCCCGGGTCTGCCGCTGGATCCGGCGGGAGAGGAGGTAGGCGGCGAGCGCCCCGGCCGCCAGGGCGCCGCCGGCGTAGGCGAGGAGGCCGGGGATGGCGCCGACCAGCCGGTCGCGGACGCTGTCGTAGGCGATGCCGACGGAGACCGCTCCGACGATCTCGCCGTCGGCGGCGACGAGGGGGACCTTGCCGCGGGCGGAGCGGCCGAGGGTGCCCTGGTCGATCTCCATCACCTCGTGTCCGGCGAGCGCGTCGCTGGGGTCGGTGGAGACGGGCAGGCCGATGCGGTCCGGGCTGGGGTGGGAGCGGCGGATCCCGTTCAGGTCGAGGACGACCACGTACTCGGCGCCGGTCGCGCTGCGGATCCGTTCGGCGGCGGCCTGGACGGGGCTGTCGGCCGTGGGCCCCGACCGCAGGAGGTCGGCCGCCAGGTTCGGGTCCGCCGCCGCGCTCTGCGCGATGGCCAGCGCGCGCCGCATCGCCTGGTCGTCCAGCTGGTGGCTCAGGGGTGCCAGGAAGAGGCCGGTGGCCAGGAGGAGGACCCCGGCGGCGATGGCCAGCTGGGTGAGCAGGATCTGCGAGACGGCCCGTCGGGGGAGCCCGAGGCGCCGCGTGCGCAGGGGGAGGAACCGCATGACCAGTAACGGTAGGTCCGCGGGCGCGGAAGCGGAATGTCCGTCGCTCAGTCCTGCCCGGGCGGTCACCGACGGTGAGCTCTGTCTTTCGGCAGAGGGGCGGATCGGCCGTGAGGCGCATGCCGTCGGCGCTCGCGGTATCGATACTGGTCAGCGTGGTAGGCACTGGTCTGTTTCGTCCCCGTCGTCCCGTCCGCGGCCCGGTGCGCGCGGCCGCGGAGACGGCCTGGGTACTGCTCGCGGGGCTGTGCGTCTGGGCGGTGGTCGCGCGCCTCGGCGATCTGCCGCGCCCGGACGTCCAGCTGGCCGCCCTGACCGTCGGCGCGGCGCTCTTCCCGCTGCGCCGACGCTTCCCCGAGGCCGTCCTCCTCGTCCTCGCGGCGCTGACCGGTCCGGCGTTCTGCCTCGCCCCGGTCACCGCGGCGACCGCCTACACGGTGGCGCGGCGGACGGTCCGGGCGCGGCGGCGGGCCCGGCTGCTGGCCGCGGCGGCCGCCCTGCTGGTGGTGTGCGCGAGCGTGTCCGCGCCCTGGCTCGGCCCGGGGCCGGTGCCGTACGGGCCGGCGCTCGGGCTGGTCCTCGTACCGATGGCCGTGCTCGTCCCCGGCCTGGTCGGCACCTCCTACGGGCAGCAGCGGCGCCTGGTGAGGGCGCTGCGCGAGCGCGGGGACGCGGCGGAGCGGGCCCGCCGGTTCGCCGACAGCGAGGCCCGCATCCACGAGCGCTCCCGGATCGCGGCCGAGATGCACGACCTGGTCGGGCACCGGCTCAGCCTCATCTCCCTGCACGCCGGCGGACTGGAGCTGGCCCTGGCGCAGGCGGACCCCGAGCTGCGGGAGGAAGCCGTCCTGGTGCGGCGGACCACCCGGGACGCCATGCGCGAGCTGCGCCAGACCCTGGGCGTGCTCGGGCCGCTGGGCCGGGACACCGGCGCGGAGGCGCTGACCGACGCCACGGGCACCCGTGCCGACGTCGAGGCGCTGGTGGCGGAGTCCCGGGACGGCGGGGTCGCCGTGCGACTCGAATGGACGGGGCCGGACCTGGACGCCCGTCCGGCGGGGGTGCGGCGGGCGGTGCACCGGGTGGTGCGGGAGGCCCTGACCAACGTGCACCGGTACGCGGCCGCGGCGCACGTCGCCGTGACCGTCGCGCACGGTGCGGAGACGGTACGGGTCACCGTTCGCAACGGCGCCCCGCCCACGTCCCCCGCCCCCGGTCCCGCCGAGAGCCTGGGCACCGGCCGCGGGCTGACCGGCCTGAGGGAGCGGGTGGAGCTGCTGGGCGGTACCTTCGCCGCCGCCGAGCTGCCGTCGGGCGGGTTCCGGGTGGAGGCGGTCCTGCCGGCAGAACCCGGGGACTCCCCCGCGCCCAGGCGGGAGGGGCCGGACGCGGCCTCCGGCACCGCCGGGCGGGTCCAGGGCGGCGCCGCGCCCGAGCGGGGGACCGCGCAGGTGCTGACGCTGGCCCTCGGCATGGTGGCGCTGAGCGTGCTGACCGTCCTCGGAACCCTTTTCGTCTACGGCACCGCGCCGCACCGGGACGCCGGGCCGCGTCCGCTGCCCCGGGTCGGCATGACCTACAGCGACTTGACGGGAGCCGGCGTCCTGGACAACGGAGCGGTCCGGGCCGCGGCCACCGGCCACGAGCCGCCGCGCCCGCCCGGAACGGCCGGCTGCGTCTACCCGTTCAACGGGGCCACCGAGGCCCGCCCCGGCTCCCTGGCCATCGCCCGCTACTGCTTCGACGCCGCGCAACGCCTCATCGCCATCGACCGTTTCACCGTCCCGTCGGTCCGGGACGCCACACCCTGGGAGATCCCGTGACCGAGCCCGCCCACCCGATCCGCGTCCTGCTCGCCGACGACGAGGCGATGATCCGTGCCGGAGTGCGCCTGATCCTCCGGCACGCCGAGGGCATCGAGGTCGTCGCCGAGGCCCCCGACGGACGACAGGCCGTCGAACTGGCCGCCGTCCACCGCCCGGACGTCGTCCTGCTGGACATCCGGATGCCGGTCCGCGACGGACTGGCCGCCATCGCCCCGCTGCTCGCCCTCGACCCGGCTCCGCGCGTGGTGATGCTGACGACCTTCGGCGACGACGACAACGTCCTGCGGGCGCTGCGGGAGGGCGCCGCCGGGTTCCTGCTGAAGGACGAGGGCCCGCAGGAGCTGATCAGCGCGGTACGGGCGGCCGCCGCCGGGGACGCCGTGCTCTCCCCGGGGGTGACGGGCGCGGTGATCTCCCGGATGCTGACCGCCGGGGAGCCGCGCGGCGCCGGCGGCGCGCCCGAGGACGACCGGATCGCCCGGCTGACCGGCCGGGAGCGCGAGGTCCTGACGATGCTCGGCGAGGGCCTCTCGAACCAGCACATCGCCGAGCGGCTGGGCATCGGCACCGGCACCGTGAAGACCCACGTCGGGGCCATCCTCGACAAGACGGGTTCGACGAGCCGGGTCCAGGCGGCGCTGCTGGCCCACCGGACCGGCCTGGCCCCCTGATCCCCGTACCCCTCCCGGGGCAGAGCCCCGTCGGCCGGGCCTCTGCCCTTCGGCAGAGGGCGAGGGCCCGGCACCGGTCTTTCGGCAGAGGGCAACTCCCGCCTCCAGGCCGATGTTTACGCAGGTCAGGGGCGTGACGATGGATCCATGTCGCAGAACTTCCCTCCCTCGCCCTCCCCTTCCCGTTCCTCCGGTGCGGCCCTCGCGGAGCCGGCCGCCCGCGCCGTGGGCCTGACCAAGACGTACGGGAAGGGCGAGACCCGGGTCACCGCGCTGGACGCCGTGACCGTGGACTTCGCCCGGGGCCGGTTCACCGCCGTCATGGGCCCCTCCGGTTCCGGCAAGTCCACCCTGATGCACTGCATGGCCGGCCTGGACCCCGTGACCTCGGGCTCGGCCCGGATCGGCGGGGTCGAGCTGTCCTCCCTGAACGACCGCCGGCTGACGCGGCTGCGCCGGGAGAAGGTCGGGTTCGTCTTCCAGGGCTTCAACCTGATGCCCACCCTGACCGCGCTGGAGAACATCACCCTGCCGCTGAGGCTGGCCGGCCGACGGCCGGACGCCGCCTGGCTGGACACCGTCGTCGCCACCGTCGGCCTCTCGGGCCGGCTCGCCCACCGCCCCGCCGAGCTCTCCGGCGGCCAGCAGCAGCGGGTGGCGGTCGCCCGGGCCCTGGTGTCCCGGCCGGACATCGTCTTCGCCGACGAGCCGACCGGCAACCTCGACTCCCGCTCGGGAGCGGAGGTGCTCGGCTTCCTGCGCGACTCGGTGCGCGAGCTGGGCCAGACCGTGGTGATGGTGACCCACGACCCAGTGGCGGCTGCCCACGCGGACCGGGTGGTGTTCCTCGCCGACGGGCGCCTGGTGGACGAGCTGCACGAGCCGACCTCCGGCGCCGTCCTCGACCGGATGCTCGCCTTCGAGGCCCGCGGCCGCACCTCCTGACCGTCCGCCGGCAACCGCCGAGTCCCCCGGCGTCCGCCGGCCGCTCCCGTCCCCCGCGCCACACACCTTCCGAAAGCCCACCATGCTGCGAACAGCCCTGCGCAACGTCCTCGCGCACAAGGCCCGTCTGGCCATGACCGTCCTCGCGGTCTGCCTCGGGGTCGCGTTCATCTCCGGCTCACTCGTCTTCGCCGACTCCACCACCGCCGCCTACCGCGCCTCCATGGCGAGGAACTACGCCGGCATCGCCGTCACCGTGGACCCCAAGTACCCCATCGGCGCCCCCGCCGACCAGCGCGAATCCGTCCTCGACGACGCGCTCGCGACCAAGCTCGCCGCCGTCCCCGGAGTCAGCGCGGCCCGCCCGGCCGTCGACGGCTCGGCCACCCTCGCCGCCAAGGACGGCACTCCGATGCGCGCCGACGACGCCATGGGCAAACTGGCCGCCGCCTACGTCCCCGGCCCCGACGGCAAGGACAGCCGCTACCCCCTGACCGCCGGCCGCGCCCCGCGCACCGCCGGCGAGGTGGCCCTCGACCGGGGCACCGCGGCCGCCGGCGGATACGCCCTGGGCGACACCGTCAGCCTGGCCATCGACGGCCCCGTCCTGCGGATGCGGCTGGTCGGCCTCGTCTCGACCCAGGACACCCGGGTCACCTCCGGCGGCACCCTCGCCGTCCTCGACAAGGCCACCGCCCAGGAGCTGTTCGCCACGCCGGGCCGCTACACCGGGATCGACCTGTCCGCCGCGCCCGGCACCGACCAGTACGACCTCGCCCGCCGCGTCGGCGCACTGCTGCCGGCCGACCGGGCCGAGGCGACCACCGCCACCGCGCTGGCCAACCAGCAGTCGGTTTTCATCGACACCAAGACCGCCAGCTACTCCCGGCTGCCGCTGATCTTCGCGGTGGTGTCGCTGTTCATCGGCTCCTTCCTCATCATCAACACCTTCACCATGCTGGTCACACGGCGCTCCAAGGAGATCGCGCTGCTGCGCGCGATCGGCGCCACCCGCCGGCAGGTGGTCGGTTCCGTGCTCGCCGAGGCGGCCCTGGTCGGGTGCGTCGCCTCCGTGCTCGGCTTCGTCCTCGGGCTCGGGGTCGCCACCGGCCTGCCCGGCGTGCTCGGCAGCGCGGACGATCTGCTGCCGCAGGGCCCGCTGGTGATCGGACCCGCCCCCGTGCTCGCCTCCCTGGCCGTCGGCGTCGGCGTCACGGTCCTCGCCGCGTGGCTGCCCTCCCGCCGGGCGGCCCGGATCGCGCCCGTCGAGGCCATGCGCACGGCCGAGCAGCCCCCCTCCGCCGCGCTGTCCCGGATCCGGGGCGCGGCCGGGGCGCTCGTCCTCCTCGTCGGCGCCGGACTGCTGGTCTCGCTGGGCGGCGCCGAGGACGCCTCCGACGCGAACCTGCGGACCGCGATGTTCGGCTGCGGGATCCTCGTCACCGGGCTGATCCTGCTGGCCCCGCTGCTGGCGGGCCCGGTCATCCGCCTCTTCGGCCGCCTCACCGGCCGGTTCGGGGTCGCCGGGGACCTGGCGAAGGACAACGCCCTGCGCGACCCCCGCCGTACCGCGGCCACCGCCGTCGCCCTGATGATCAGCACCGCGCTGGTGTGCGGACTCGCCGTCATCGAGCACTCCTCCAGCCGGGCCCTGGACTCCCAGGCCGCCGCGGGCCTGAGCGCCGACTACGTGATCAGCACCCGGGGCGCCACCACCGCCATCGACGCGGCCGCCGTCCAGCGGGTCGCCGCCGTGCCCGGAGTCTCGACCGCCTCGGCCGTGGCGGACTCCACCTTCTCGGCCGGGGCCGGCGCCCGGCAGGTCTCCGGCGTCGACCCGAAGACCGTCGGGGCCGTCATGAAGCTCCGCTTCACCAGCGGCTCGGCCGAGGGCATCGGGCCCGGCCGGATCGCCGTCTCCAGCAGCTTCGCCCGCGAGAACCGGGTCGTCACCGGCGGGCGGATCAACGGGAGCATCGGGCCCGGGCAGGGTGACCGCGACCAGCCGTTCACCGTGGTCGGGATCTACGAGGACAACCCCACCGCCCAGGACGTGCTCGCCGACCGGGCTGACGTCCAGCGGCACGGCTACCTGCGCGACTCCGTCCAGCGCGTCCTCGTACGGACCGGTGCGGGCGCCGCGGACCTGGAGAAGCGGCTGCGCGCGGCCGTGGACGACAGCCCCCTGCTGAAGGTGCAGGACCGCGGACAGCTCGTCCGGGAGCAGGCCGGTGTCGCCGGCGACCTGATCACCATGGTCTTCGGACTCCTCGCCATCGGCGTGGTCATCTCCGCGCTCGGCATGGTCAACACGCTCGCCATGTCGGTCGCCGAGCGCACCCGGGAGATCGGCGTCCTGCGCGCCATCGGGATGGACCGCGGCGGGATCCGGCGCATGATCCGCCTCGAATCGCTCACCGTCGCCGCCTACGGCACCCTCCTGGGCCTGGCGGGAGGCCTGTTCGGGGCGTGGAAGGTCAGCGGGCTCGCCAACGGGGCCATTCCCCAGTACGCGTTCTCCCTCCCCTGGGGGACCCTCGCCCTCGTGGTCGTCCTCTCCCTCGCCGTCGGCGCCGCGGCGGCCGCGCTCCCGGCCCGGCGGGCCGCCGCACTCGGCCCCCTGCGCGCGGTCTCCGACGCCTGATCCCCCTTCGCCGGGCCGGAATCCGCCGGTCCGGCTCAGGTGGGGCCCCTCACGAGGTGGCTACGCGTACCGGGGTCAGGGGATCGGGCGGGGCGGCCGCGGGCCCGTGTAGTGGCCGCTCGGGCGCATCCGCAGCGGACGCTCCTGGTACTCCTCCAGCGCGTGCGCGATCCAGCCCGCCGTGCGGGCCACCGCGAACACTGTCTCCCCGGCCTCGGCGGTCATCCCGCTGGACAGCGTCAGCACCGCCAGCGCCAGGTCCACGTTCGGGTGCAGTCCGTGCCGGGCCATCACCGCCGCCACCTCCCGGGCCGCGCCCAGGGCGGGGGCCGCCAGGGGCAGTTCCTCCAGCCGCCCGAACAGCGCCCGCGCCCTGGGGTCCTCGCCCCGGTACAGGCGGTGCCCGAACCCCGGCACCCGCCGCCCCGCGCGCAGGTGCTCCGCCACCACAGGCGCGGCGCCGCCCCGCTCCGCCACCTCCGCCAGCATCCGGTGCGCGAGCCGCCCCGCCGCCCCGTGCAGGGGGCCTTCGAGCGCGCCCAGCCCGGCGGAGACCACGGCGTACGGATGGGCCCGCGCGGAGGCTGCGACCCGTACGGCGAGGGTGGAGGCGGCCAGGTCGTGGTCGACCAGCAGGGCCAGCGCCAGGTCCAGCACGTCCAGGGCCGCCGGGTCCGGCTCCTGCGGGCTCAGCCGGGACCACAGCCCCCAGGCGAGCCGCCCGTCACCCGGGAGCGCCGGGGCGGCCTCGGGCAGGGCGCCGACCAGCGTCGGGATCAGGCAGCGCGCGGAGCCCAGTACGGCCTCCTCGGACAGGTCGAAGCGCAGCGGGTCCGCCACCGCGGCGGCGGCGACCGCCACCCGCAGCCGGTCCAGCGGCCCGCTGTGCCCGGGCAGCGCGGCCACCGCCCGGCGCGCGGCCGCCAGCGGCTCCGGGGGAGCGGTGAACCGGGCGCCGTGCGGCAGGGTCCCCGTCCAGAGCCACTCGGCGACCTCCTCGTAGGCGTACCGGGAGGCCAGCTCCACGGCGTCCACGCCGCGGAAGAAGTACCGGTCGTCCTCGATGAGGGTGAGGGCGGTCCGTACGGCCAGCTCCCCGGCGGCGGGGCCTGCCGCCTCCCGCCGGCTGCGCCGGGCCAGCGCCTCCACCTCGGCGGCGTCGAAGGTGCTGCCGCGCCCGGCACCGTCGCGCCGGCTGCCGAGCTGGCCCCGGCTGACGTACGCGTACACGGTCGCGGGCTTCACCCCGAGGAGCCGGGCGGCCTCCTGGGTGGTGATCCGGTGGGGGAGGGCTTCGCCCGGAAGGCCGGACGGATGATCGCTCATGACATCCAGGATACATATATTGATTCAATCAACATTGACATCGATCCATTCAAGGATGGATGGTCAATCCATGAACACCACCGTCGAAGTACCCCGCGGTCTCGCGGGAGTCGTGGTCACCGAGACCCAGCTCGGTGACGTCCGCGGCCGCGAAGGCTTCTACCACTACCGCCAGTACTCCGCCGTCGAGCTGGCCGGCTCCCGCACCTTCGAGGACGTCTGGCACCTGATGTTCCGCGGCGCCCTCCCGGCCGGCCCCGCCGAACGCGCCGCCTTCGCCGCCGAGATCGCCCCGCTGCGCCACCTGCCCGCCGAGGTGCGGGACGCCCTGCCCGCCCTCGCCCGCGCCACCGCCCTCTCCGGACCGCTCGCCGGACTGCGCACCGCGCTCTCGCTCCTCGGCGCCTCCGCGGGCTTCCGCCCCGTCTACGACCTCGACCCCGGCCGCCGGGCCGCCGACGCCCTCGCCGCCTGCGCGGCCGTGCCGACGCTGCTCACCGCCCTGCACCGGCTCGGACAGGGCCTGGAGCCGGTCGGCCCGCGCGACGACCTCCCGTACGCCGCCAACTACCTGTGGATGCTGACCGGCGAGGAGCCCGACCCCGTCAAGGCCCGCGCCGTCGAGCGGTACCTGATCTCCACCGTCGACCACGGCTTCAACGCCTCCACCTTCACCGCCCGCGTCATCGCCTCCACCGGCGCCGACGTCGCGGCCTGCCTCACCGGCGCGATCGGCGCCCTCTCCGGGCCGCTGCACGGCGGCGCGCCCAGCCGGGCCCTGGACACCCTGGACGCCATCGGCACGGTCGACCGCATCGGGCCCTGGATCCGCGCGCGGGTCCTCGCCGGCGACCGGATCATGGGCTTCGGACACCCCGTCTACCGCACCGAGGACCCGCGCTCGCGGATGCTGCGGGACATCGCCCGGCAGTTCGGCGGGCCGCTCGTGGACTTCGCCGTCGAGGTCGAGCGGCAGGTGGAGGAGATCCTCGCCGAGCTCAAGCCGGGCCGGGAACTGCACACCAACGTGGAGTTCTACGCGGGCGTGGTCATGGAGCTGTGCGGGCTGCCGCGCGAGATGTTCACCCCCACCTTCTGCGCGGCCCGCGTCGTGGGCTGGAGCGCGAACGTCCTGGAACAGGCCGCCGACTCGAAGATCATCCGGCCGGCCGCGCGCTACACCGGCCCCACCCCGCCCCAGCCGGTACCCCCGCTGGGCTGACTACGATCGTCCGGGTGAACAGCGTCCAGCCCATCCCCGTCGTCGTCCTCTCCGGATTCCTCGGCTCCGGCAAGACCACGCTCCTCAACCACCTGCTCACCCATCGGGGCGGCACCCGGATCGGGGTCGTCGTCAACGACTTCGGCTCGATCGAGATCGACGCGATGTCGGTGGCCTGCCAGGTCGGCGACTCGATGGTCTCCCTCGGCGGCGGCTGCCTGTGCTGCGCCGTCGACGGCAGCGAGCTGGACGCGTACCTGGAGAAGCTCGCCGCGCCCGTCCACCGGATCGACGTCATCGTCATCGAGGCCAGCGGGCTCGCCGAGCCCCAGGAGATGGTCCGGATGCTGATGGCCAACGAGAACCCGGCCGTCCGCTACGGCGGCCTCGTGCAGGTCGTCGACGCCGCCGAGTTCGACGCGACCCGGGCCGCGCACCCGGAGACCGACCGCCACCTGGGCGTCGCCGACCTGGTGGTGCTCAACAAGACCGACCGGGTGGACGCCGCCGAACGGGCCCGGATCGAGGCGGAACTCGCCGCGCTCGCCGCCCCCGGCACCCCGCTGGTCGGCGCCGACCACGGGCGGATCGACCCGGAACTGCTCTTCGACCGCCGCCCCTGGACCGAGACCCGCGGCCAGCTCTCCTTCGAGGACCTGCTCGCGGAGGCCGGGGAGCACGCACACGAGGACGAGGACGACAAGCACGCCGGGCACGCCCACGCGGCGTACGAGAGCGTCTCCTTCACCACCGACCAGGCCCTCTCCCCGCGCCGGTTCATCGACTTCCTCGACCGCCGCCCCGCCGGGCTCTACCGGGTCAAGGGCTTCGTGTGGTTCGGGGTCCCCGGCCATCAGGAGCGCTACGAGGTCCACGCGGTCGGCCGCTTCCTGCGGTTCGACCCCGGCCCCTGGGGGCGGGGCGAGCCGCGCCGGACGCAGCTCGTCCTGATCGGCAGGGGCATCGACGGCGGGGACCTCCTGGACGGACTGGAGGCCTGCCGCGAACCCGACCCCGGGCGGGCCCGCCCCGAGAGCATGTGGGGCGTGCTGCGCTACGTACCCCGCCCGGTGACGGAGGAGGCCCCGTCCGACGGCGCCGGGGAGGAACCGGCCTAGGGTCTGTCGTCAAAGTGCCGTCTGCCCCGCGACGCTCCCCCAGCTACCGCTGGGAGGTGCCCCCAGGCACGCACTCTCGCCGCACCGGGTGCAAGACCGAGTACGCCCAGTACGAGGTCTTGCGCCCGGCGCACCGAGAGCACGCACCAGACGCCGCGGGGCCGCCCTCCGGGCGACGACGGGACTTTGACGACAGACCCTAGGCGACCTCGACGCCGTACTCGCGCAGCAGGTCCTCCAGGCCGCCGCGGTAGCCCTTGCCGCCGATGACGAACTTCCAGTCGCCGTTCGGGCGGCGCCGGAACGAGCCCAGGACCAGGGCGGTCTCGCCCGCCCGGCCGTCGGAGACCTCCAGCCGGTCGATCTCCTGTCCGGAGGCGTCCAGCAGCCGGATCCGGGCGTCGGTGAAGCCCGCCAGGTCGGCGTGCGGATCCGCCTCCGGGTCGATCGCGGCCACCAGCACCAGCCGGTCGGCGTGCTGCGGCAGCGCGTCGAAGCCGACCTCGACGGCCGCCTTGTCGGGCGCCGCGTGCGGGCGCGAACGCACCGAACCGTCGGGGGTGCGGGGGTTGTTGAAGAAGACGAAGTGGTCCTCGGTCAGTACCCGGCCGCCCTCGCAGACCAGCGCGCACACGTCGAGCGCGACCCGGCCCGACCAGGACATCCCCAGCACGTTGAACCCGTCGGGTACCGGAGCCACCGCCGGCACGGTCGGGGTGTCGGCCGGGAAGCGGGTGGCGGGCAGGGTGGGCGTCTCCGGCCCCGCGACCCGCTGGGCCGGCACCGCGCCGCCGCCGAGCCGGCCCCGCAGCCCGTACCGGTGCAGCAGCTCCACCAGCTCCACCCCGGGAACCAACTCCAGCGGCTTTCCGTTGGCGAAGGTGTACGACCCGGGCCCGAAGGACGCGGTGGTGACGAGCACCCCCTTGTTCGCCCCCTTGTCCTGGACCGTGCCGTACAGGTCCCGTACCGCCGTCGGCGGCACGGTGTTGCGGTAGCGCTTGACCTGCACCACGATCCGCCCGCCCCGGATCGGGGCCGGGTCCAGCGCCTCGACGTCCACGCCGCCGTCGCCCGACCGCTGCGTGGTCACCGCCTCCATGCCCATCGCCCGGAACAGCTCGGCGACCAGGTTCTCGAAGTCGATCGGGTCCATCTGGAAGAGGTCCGGCTCGTCCTCGCCGCCGCCGTCGCCGTGTCCGCCGTGGCTGACGACGCCCCCGCCGACCTCGCCCGGCCGGCGGCCCGCCCGTACGGCCGTGAGCTGGTCCGGCCGCGCGGACAGCTGCCCGCGCAGCCCCTCGACCAGACAGTCCACCGCGCTCACCTGCTCCAGCCGCAGCCCGGAGAAGGCGGTGCGCGGCGCCTGCACGGTGGCCAGGACGATCTGCGCCTCACGGCCCGTCACCGGATCGTGGTCGTCCACGAACCCGTTGACCACCACCGAGTCCAGCGCCCCGAACTCGTCCGCCGCGTACACCTCGTGCAGCACCAGCAGCAGGCACTGGGCCAGCAGGTCCCGGTACAGCGCCCGGCGCTGCGTCGCGGGCCGCGCCGTCTCCTTGTCCTGGTCCGTGCTCGGCATGTACCGCACGGACTTCGCCTCCGGCACCACCTCGTACCGGGGCAGTTCCCAGTCCAGCACCAGCTGCCGCATCGCCGGGTCGTACGCCGCGGACACCTGGTGGGGCAGCTCCTCGGGCCAGGCCGTCGAGGCGTACAGGGCGGCCGAGAAGTACTCCACCGCCGCCTCCGGGTCGCCCGCGCGCAGCGAGCCGGCCAGCTCGGTCAGGCCGCCGTTGTGCCGGCGGATCCCGGCGAGCTGCTCGGCGGCCCACTGGTCGTACTGGCGCCGGTACGCCTCCAGCTGCCGCAGCCGCTCCTGCTCCGCGGCGTGCGCCGCCTGCCAGGCCTGCGTGTACCGGTCGTGGGCCTCCCGCTCCGCCTGGGCGCGGCGGCCCAAGCCGAGGGTCCAGCCGCTGTTCTGCTGCTGGAAGTCCCGCAGCTGTGGCATCGGCACCGGATGCGCGAGCGGGCCCGGGGCGAAGGGTTCGAGCTGCTCGGAGCGGACCAGGGAGGCCATCCGGAACGCCGGCGCCCGGCACCCGGAGGCCAGCAGCCCCTGCAGGACGGCCACCTCCGCGTCGAGCCGCTCGGTGGCCCGTCGCGCCTCGGCCTCGCGGTGCTGCTTGTAGGCGGCCTGCTGCTCGCGCTGGCTCCGGGCCACGTCACGCTCGTAGGCCCGCTGCCGGCGCTCCGCCTCACGCTGCTGGATCAGCTGCGTCCGCTGCTGCTGCCGCTGGGCCTCGGCCCAGACACCGATCAGCCCGCTCGACCGACGACTCATCAGCTCTGCTCTCCCCCCACCCGCGTGTACCGGGAAAACAGTAGTCGGCGCACGGGGGCGGCGGGCCCGGGTCAACGCGAGGGGCGGGCGCCGAAGACGCCCGCCCCGCCCGCCGTACGGTCCTACAGCGCGGCCCCCGCCAGCACCGCGACCTCGGCCGGGAGTGCGGCGCCCGAGCCGTCGCGGCGCGGGTCCGGGGCCGGCAGTTCGGCCGGGGTGCCGTTCGCGGCGGCCCCGCGGGCCGGGGCGTTCCCCGCCCAGGCCAGCACCAGCATGTCCTCGCCCTTCAGGAACCGCTGGCAGCGCACGCCGCCGGTGGCCCGGCCCTTGCGCGGGTACTGGTCGAACGGGGTCAGCTTGCCCGAGCTCGGCGCGCCGTCCAGCGTCCCCGCCCCGGCCGCCACCGTGAACACCACGGCGTCCCGGGCCGGGTCCACCGCCGAGAAGTGGATCACCTTGGCGTTCCCGGCGAGCTTGATGCCCGCCATACCGCCCGCCGGACGGCCCTGGGGGCGCACCTGGCCGGCCGGGTAGCGCAGCAACTGGGCGTCGTCGGTGATGAAGACCAGGTCCTCCTCGCCCGTGCGCAGCTCGACCGCGCCGACGATCCGGTCGCCCTCCTTGAGGGTGATGACCTCCAGCTCGTCCTTGTTCGCCGGGTAGTCCGGCACGACCCGCTTGACCACGCCCTGCTCGGTGCCCAGGGCGAGGCCCTGCGAGGACTCGTCCAGGGAGGTCAGGCAGACCACCGTCTCGTCGGCCTCCAGCCCGGAGAGGAACTCCGAGACCGGGGCGCCGCCCGCCAGGTTCGGCGCGGCGTGCGTGTCCGGCAGCTGCGGCAGGTCGATCACCGACAGCCGCAGCAGACGCCCGTACGAGGTCACCACGCCCACGTCGGCCCGGGCGGTCGCGGCCACCTGCGAGACGACCAGGTCGTGCCGGGCGCGCGCGGCGCCCTCCTCCACCGGCAGCGGCTCGGCGTTCGCCGTACGGGCCAGCAGGCCCGTGGACGACAGCAGCACCCGGCAGGGGTCGTCCGCGACCTCCAGCGGAACGGCGGCGACGGCCGTACCCGCCGACTCCAGCAGCACGGTGCGGCGCGGGGTGCCGAACTTCTTGGCGACCGAGGCCAGTTCCGAGGAGACCAGCTTGCGCAGCTCCGCGTCGGAGTCCAGGATCCGGGTCAGTTCCTCGATCTCGCCGGTCAGCCGGTCGCGCTCGGACTCCAGCTCGATGCGGTCGAAGCGGGTGAGCCGGCGCAGCGGGGTGTCCAGGATGTACTGGGTCTGCGTGTCGCTCAGCGAGAAGCGCTCCATCAGGCGCTCCTTGGCCTGCGCGGAGTTGTCGCTGTCGCGGATGAGGCGGATGACCTCGTCGATGTCGAGCAGGGCCACCAGCAGGCCCTCGACCAGGTGCAGCCGGTCGCGCCGCTTGCCGCGGCGGAACTCGCTGCGCCGGCGCACGACCTCGAAGCGGTGGTCCAGGTAGACCTCCAGCAGCTCCTTGAGGCCCAGCGTCAGCGGCTGCCCGTCGACCAGCGCGACGTTGTTGATGCCGAAGGACTCCTCCATCGGCGTCAGCTTGTACAGCTGCTCCAGCACGGCCTCCGGGTGGAAGCCGTTCTTGATCTCGATGACCAGGCGCAGGCCGTGCGCGCGGTCGGTGAGGTCCTTGACGTCGGCGATGCCCTGGAGCTTCTTGGAGCCGACCAGGTCCTTGATCTTCGCGATGACCTTCTCGGGGCCGACCGTGAAGGGCAGTTCGGTGACGACCAGACCCTTGCGGCGGGGCGTCACGTCCTCGACGGACACCGTCGCGCGGATCTTGAAGGTGCCGCGACCGTTCTCGTAGGCGTCCTTGATGCCGGACAGGCCCACGATCCGGCCGCCGGTGGGCAGGTCCGGACCGGGCACGAAGCGCATCAGCGCCTCCAGGTCCGCCTCCGGGTAGCGGATCAGGTGCCGGGCGGCCGCGATGACCTCGCCCAGGTTGTGCGGGGGCATGTTGGTGGCCATGCCGACCGCGATCCCGGACGTGCCGTTGACCAGCAGGTTCGGGTAGGCGGCGGGCAGGGCGACGGGCTCGCGCTCCTGGCCGTCGTAGTTGGCGGTGAAGTCGACGGTGTCCTCGTCGATCGACTCCGTCATCAGCGACGTGGCGTCGGCCATCTTGCACTCGGTGTAACGCATCGCGGCCGGCGGGTCGTCGTTGCCGAGCGAGCCGAAGTTGCCGTGGCCGTCGACCAGCGGCAGCCGCATGGAGAAGGGCTGGGCCATGCGCACGAGGGCGTCGTAGATCGACTGGTCGCCGTGCGGGTGCAGCTTGCCCATCACCTCGCCGACGACGCGGGCGCACTTCACGTACCCCCGGTCGGGGCGCAGGCCCATCTCGTTCATCTGGTAGACGATGCGCCGGTGCACCGGCTTCATGCCGTCTCTGGCGTCCGGCAGGGCCCGGGAGTAGATCACCGAGTACGCGTACTCGAGGAAGGAGCCCTGCATTTCGTCGACGACGTCGATGTCGAGGATCTTCTCCTCGAAATCCTCCGGCGGCGGGGTCTTCGTGCTGCGGCGGGCCATCGCTGCGGCGCTCCTAACCAAGATCGGGGTGTACGTGCTGGGGTGTGCGTGCTGCGGGGTGTGCGACGGGGTCGCCGCGGACCATTGTGGCCCGAGGCACCGACAACGCCGACCCCGACCCTGGGGGTACCCCCTGGACGGAGTCGTGCGGGGGAGCGAGGGCCGGGAACTTCTCCGCGGACCTGCGCGCTTGCATACAGTGGCAGGTCGATAAGAAATCTCTGCATCGCGATCGAAGGGACCACATGCCCATGGGTCACACGGCCACAGCTCAGGCCGGCTCCGGCGGCCTGACAGCGACCGAGCACCGGCTGGCCAACGGCCTGCGCGTGGTGCTGTCCGAGGACCACCTCACCCCGGTCGCCGCCGTCTGCCTCTGGTACGACGTCGGCTCCCGCCACGAAGTCAAGGGGCGGACCGGTCTGGCTCACCTCTTCGAGCACCTGATGTTCCAGGGCTCGGCGAGCGTACCGGGCAACGGGCACTTCGAGCTCGTCCAGGGCGCCGGCGGCTCGCTGAACGGCACCACCAGCTTCGAGCGCACGAACTACTTCGAGACGATGCCGGCCCACCAGCTGGAGCTCGCCCTGTGGCTGGAGGCGGACCGCATGGGCTCGCTGCTCGCCGCCCTGGACGAGGAGTCCATGGAGAACCAGCGCGACGTCGTCAAGAACGAGCGCCGCCAGCGCTACGACAACGTCCCGTACGGCACGGCCTTCGAGCGGCTGACCGCCCTCGCCTACCCGGAGGGCCACCCCTACCACCACACCCCGATCGGCTCCATGGCCGACCTGGACGCGGCCTCCCTGGAGGACGCCCGCAACTTCTTCCGCACGTACTACGCGCCCAACAACGCCGTCCTGTCGGTCGTGGGCGACATCGACCCCGAGCGCACCCTCGCCTGGGTCGAGAAGTACTTCGGCAGCATCCCCGCGCACGACGGCAAGCAGCCGCCCCGAGACGGCACCCTGCCCGAGATCATGGGCGGGCAGCTCCGCGAGGAGATCGTCGAGGAGGTCCCGGCCCGCGCGCTGATGGCCGCCTACCGCCTGCCGCACGACGGCACCCGCGAGTGCGACGCCGCCGACGTGGCGCTGACGATCCTCGGCGGCGGCGAGTCCTCCCGCCTGCACAACCGCCTGGTCCGCCGCGACCAGAGCGCCGTCGCGGCCGGCTTCGGCCTGCTGCGCCTGGCCGGCGCGCCCTCCCTGGGCTGGCTGGACGTCAAGACCTCCAGCGGCGTCGAGGTGCCCGCCATCGAGGCGGCCGTCGACGAGGAGCTCGCCCGGTTCGCCGCCGAGGGCCCCACGGCCGAGGAGATGGAGCGCGCCCAGGCCCAGCTGGAGCGCGAATGGCTGGACCGGCTGGGCACCGTCGCCGGCCGCGCCGACGAACTGTGCCGCTTCGCGGTGCTGTTCGGCGACCCGCAGCTGGCGCTGACCGCCGTCCGGCGCGTCCTGGACGTCACCGCCGAGGAGGTGCAGGCCGTGGCCGCCGCCCGGCTGCGCCCCGACAACCGCGCGGTCCTGGTCTACGAGCCGCTGGCCGACGCCGAAGAGAACGACGAGAGCGACGAGAACGAGGGGGCGGAGCAGTGAGCGACACCGCAGCCGTCACGATGACCTTCCACCCGCGGCCGCAGGCCGGCGAGGCCAAGCCCTGGGCCTTCCCCGCCCCCGAGCGCTCCACCCTCGGCAACGGCCTGACCCTGCTGCGCTGCCACCGCCCCGGCCAGCAGGTCATCGCGGTCGAGGTCAACCTCGCGGCCCCGCTGGACGCCGAGCCCGAGGGCCTCGACGGAGTGGCCACGATCATGGCCCGCGCCCTGTCCGAGGGCACCGACAAGCGCTCCGCCGAGGAGTTCGCGGCCGAGCTGGAGCGCTGCGGAGCCACCCTCGACGCCCACGCCGACCACCCCGGCCTGCGCGTCTCCCTGGAGGTCCCGGCCTCCCGCCTGGCCAAGGCGCTCGGACTGCTCGCCGAGGCGCTGCGCGCGCCCGCCTTCGACGACGGCGAGGTCGCCCGGCTCGTGCGCAACCGGCTCGACGAGATCCCGCACGAGCAGGCCAACCCGCAGCGCCGCGCCGCCAAGGAGCTCTCCAAGGAGCTGTTCCCGGCCACGCTGCGCATGTCCCGCCCCCGCCAGGGCACCGAGGAGACGGTCGCGCGGATCGACTCGGCGGCCGTACGCGCCTTCTACGAGGCCCACGTACGCCCCTCCACCGCCACCGCGGTGGTCGTCGGCGACCTGACCGGCATCGACCTGGACGCCCTCCTCGCCGACACCCTGGGCGCCTGGACCGGCAACACGGCCGCGCCGCTGCCGGTGCCGCCGGTGACGGCCGACGACACGGGCCGCGTGATCATCGTGGACCGGCCCGGCGCGGTCCAGACGCAGCTGCTGATCGGCCGGATCGGGCCGGACCGGCACGACATCGTCTGGGCCCCGCAGGTGCTCGGCACGTACTGCCTGGGCGGCACCCTCACCTCCCGCCTGGACAAGGTGCTGCGCGAGGAGAAGGGCTACACGTACGGCGTGCGCGCCTTCGGGCAGGTGCTGCGCTCCACGGCCGACGGCAAGGGCGCCTCGATGCTCGCCATCAGCGGCTCGGTGGACACCCCCAACACCGGTCCGGCGCTGGAGGACCTGTGGAAGGTGCTGCGCACCCTCGCCGCGGAGGGCCTGACGGACGCCGAGCGCGACGTGGCGGTGCAGAACCTGGTGGGGGTGGCCCCGCTGAAGTTCGAGACGGCCGCCTCGGTCGCCGGGACGCTCGCCGACCAGGTGGAGCAGGAGCTGCCGGACGACTACCAGGCGCGGCTGTACGCGCGGCTGGCCGAAACCGGTACGGCGGAGGCCACTTCGGCGGTCGTGAGCGCCTTCCCGGTGGACCGGCTGGTCACGATCCTCGTGGGCGACGCCGCGCAGATCGAGGAGCCGGTCCTGGCCCTCGGCATCGGTGACGTCACCGTCGTCGGCAACTGACCGGCGAACGGCCTGCTTTCGGGGGCCCGGTGGAGCGTCCACCGGGCCCCCTTTGTCCGTTTAGTGGTGTGGTTGCAGGTATGCGGTGTGGCGTACGCAACAAATCCGCTCGTCTGTTTGGCGATTGACTGATGATCCGCCTAGCGTCAGGCGTGCTGTCCGTCAGTTGTGCCAGCCGCACCCGCGGCACCGGACAGCGATCGCCGAGTCCCCGTCAGGCGCGAGCCTGGGGAGCCGGGGACCCACATCAGTCCCTGGGGTGAATCGGACCGCCTCGTCAGAGGGGGGCCGTAGGAGACCTTCCTGCTCCGAACCCGTCAGCTAACCCGGTAGGCGAGAGGGAAGGAAAGGATCACCCCCTTCATGGCGTTTGGCAGTCGTGCCGCCGGTTCTGGTAAGCACCGTGGTTCCAGCCGTCTGAGCCGCAAGACCGCCGGCTACGCCGGCATAGCCGCCCTCGCCACCACGGGCGTGGTCGGCACCCTGGCAGCTCCGGCCTTCGCCGCCGACTCCCACGGCGGCCCCTCCCTGGAGGACACCGGCGCCCTGAACGCCGTCGTCGTCGCCGACGGTCTCCAGGACGACATCGAGGTCCAGGCCGAGACCCAGCAGAGCGCCGCCGAGGCCGTCGCCGCCCAGGCGCAGGCCGAGGCCGAGGCGAAGACGCGCGCCGCCGAGGCGAAGCGCATGGCCGAGGCCAAGGAGAAGGCCGAGCGCGAGGCCGCCGAGAAGGCCGCCCAGGAAGAGGCCCGCAAGCGCCTCAACACCTTCGTGGCCCCGATCACCGGCTCCTACGTCAGCACCCAGTACGGCGCGGGCGGCGGCATGTGGTCCTCCGGCAGCCACACCGGCATCGACTTCCACGCCGACGAGGGCACCGTCGTCCACGCGGTGGGCGCGGGCACGATCGTCGAGGCCGGCTGGGGCGGCGCCTACGGCAACAACGTGGTGATCCGCCACAACGACGGCACCTACACCCAGTACGGGCACCTGAACTCGCTGAGCGTCTCGGTCGGCGAGACCGTCACCGCGGGCCAGCAGATCGGCCTGTCGGGCTCCACAGGCAACTCCAGCGGCCCGCACCTGCACTTCGAGGCCCGCACCGGCGCCACCTACGGCACGGACATCAACCCCCTGGCCTACCTGCGCCAGCACGGTGTCGGCATCTGACCCCGTTTTTCCTCGAAGAAGGCCCCGGCTCCCCGAGCCGGGGCCTTCTTCGTTTCGCCGGTTCCGCGTGTTTCCCCGTTTCGGATTTCCGGGCTTTCTCGGAAATCTTCGCGTGTTGCAATAGAGTCGAGTTGAAGGACGGTCGATCGGAACGAAACCCAGCGGAGGTCCGGCCTTGCGTATTCCGGCGCACGCGGTGTGCACAGCCATTCGCGACGATATCGTCTCCGGCGTCTTCGAGCCCGGTGGCCGGTTGACGGAGGAGGTCCTCGCCCGCCGGTACGGGGTCTCGCGCGTGCCCGTGCGCGAGGCGCTGCGCACCCTGGAGTCGGAGGGGTTCGTCACCACGCGGCGGCACGCCGGGGCGTGCGTGGCGGAGCCGAGCGAGCAGGAGGCCGCCGATCTGCTGGAGCTGCGGATGCTGCTGGAGCCCCTCGCCGCCTCGCGCGCGGCGCGGCGTCGGACCGATGCGCACCTGAAGGTGCTGCGGGGGCTGGTGCGGCTGGGCCAGGAGCGGGCCAGGCGGGCGCAGGGGGAGGACCTGCGGGCGCTGGCGGGCTGGTTCCACGAGACCCTCGTCCAGGCCTCCGGCAGCCCGGGACTGATCGCGCTGCTGACGCAGACCCGGCACAAGATCGCCTGGATGTACGAGGTGGGGACGCCGGCCCGGCCGGCGGACTCCTGGGCGGAGCACGGGGCGCTGGTGGACGCGGTGGCGCGGGGGGACGCGGAACGGGCCCGTGCGCTGGCTGCGCTGCATGCGGAGCGGGTGGTGGGGGTGTACCGGCCTCGGGTGAGGACTTTGCAACGTGCCGTAAACACGGGGGGTGGGCGGAATTAACGCGGGGCGCATATAAAAGGGGCGGGTAATTTCCCTATTCCGTGGCCCGGCCTTTATCCCCGCCCCGCCCTTTCTCCGTTTCCTGGGGCTCCGCCCCAGACTCTTCCCAGCTACCGTTGGGCCCCCCCGCCTCAAAAAACGCCGGCGGGGCTGGATTTCGCGCAGCGAAATTCCAGCCCGCGCGGCAGCGGCAGGGCCCCGGTCAAGCGGCGCGGCGAACGCCGAAGCCGCGGTCCCCGGGGTGGTGGGGCCGCGGCTTCGGGCGAGAAGGGGTCAGACCGTCTCGGGGAGTTCCTCCAGGCCCTCCGCGACCAGCTTCGCGAGGCGGTCCAGGGCAACCTCCGCCCCCTCGGCCTCGGACGAGAGGACGATCTCCTCGCCACCCTGGGCGCCCAGGCCCAGGACCGCCAGCATCGAGGCGGCGTTGACGGGGTCGCCGCCCGCCTTCGCGATGGTCACGGGGACGCCGGAAGCGGTCGTCGCGCGGACGAAGATCGAGGCGGGACGAGCGTGCAGGCCCTCGGCCCAGCCGACGTTGACGCGGCGCTCTGCCATGGTGATGCCCTTCAGGTTCTCGCGGTTGTCTAGACCAGTCTCTCACGTCGCCCGGAATGCTCGGACCGACCTCCGGCCCGAACCCGCCGCCGTTCGGCCCTCCTCAGCTTTGCACTGATTTGCCCCACGGTGCCTCATTCCCGGGGTGTGTGCCGTCCGGCCTGTCGGTGGTATCCCGCCGCCTGGCCGGATCTTCCCCTTAGGGTGGCCCCATGACCACCGCGTCGGACCCCTCGTACCCGGCCCACTGGGAAGCGGACGTCGTGCTGCGCGACGGCGGCACCGCCCGGATCCGTCCCATCACCACCGAGGACGCGGGGCTGCTGGTCAGCTTCTACGAGCAGGTCTCGGACGAGTCGAAGTACTACCGCTTCTTCGCCCCCTACCCCCGCCTCTCCGACCGTGACGTGCACCGCTTCACGCACCACGACTACGTCGACCGCGTCGGCCTCGCCATGACCATCGGCGGCGAGTTCATCGGCACCGTCCGCTTCGACCGCATCGGCCCCGACGGCCGCCCCGCCTCCGCCCCCGCCGACGAGGCCGAGGTGGCCTTCCTCGTCCAGGACGCCCACCAGGGCCGCGGCGTCGCCTCCGCCCTGCTCGAACACATCGGGGCCGTGGCCCGCGAGCGGGGCATCCGCCGGTTCGCGGCCGAGGTGCTGCCCGCCAACACCAAGATGATCAAGGTGTTCACGGACGCCGGGTACCAGCAGAAGCGCAGCTTCGAGGACGGCTCCGTCCACCTCACTCTCGACCTCGAACCCACCGCCGAGTCCCTCGCCGTCCAGCGCGCCCGCGAACAGCGCGCCGAGGCCCGGTCCGTCCAGCGGCTGCTGGCCCCCGGCTCCGTCGCGGTGATCGGCGTCAGCCGCTCCGGAGCCGGGGTGGGCGCCGCCGCCCTGCGCAATCTGCGGGACGGGGGTTTCCGCGGGCACCTGTACGCCGTCAACGAGGCCCGCGCGGCGGGGATCGAGGGCGACCTGCTGGACGGGGTGCGGGCCTACCGCGCGGTGGGGGACATCGGAGCGCCCGTCGACCTCGCCGTGATCGCCGTCCCGGCCGGGCGGGTCCCGGACGCCGTCGCCGCCTGCGGGGAGCACGGGGTGCAGGGACTGGTGGTGCTGTCGGCCGGGTACGGGGAGAGCGGTCCGGCGGGGCTGGAGCGGCAGCGCGAACTGGTGCGGCAGGTGCGTTCGTACGGGATGCGGCTCATCGGCCCCAACGCCTTCGGGGTGATCAACACCGCGGCCGACGTGGAGCTCAACGCCTCCCTCGCGCCCGCCCCGGCCACCGCCCGCGGGCGGATCGGGCTGTTCACCCAGTCCGGGGCCATCGGCATCGCCCTGCTGTCCGGACTGCTGCGGCGCGGCGAGGGGCTCTCCTCCTTCGTGTCCGCCGGCAACCGGGCGGACGTCTCCGGCAACGACATCCTCCAGTACTGGTACGAGGACGGGGCCACCGACGTGGCCCTGATGTACCTCGAAACCCTCGGCAACCCCCGCAAGTTCACCCGGCTCGCCCGCCGCACCGCCGCCGTCAAGCCCCTCGTCGTAGCCCTCGGCGGCCGCCACACCCCCGCCGGGCACGTCGTCCCCGGCACCCGGCTGCCCGAGGCCACCGTCTCCGACCTGCTCCGGCAGGCCGGCGTCATCCGGGTCGACACCGTCACCGAGCTCGTCGACGCCGGCCTCCTGCTGGCCGGGCAGCCGCTGCCGGCCGGGCCCCGGGTGGCCATCCTCGGCAACTCCGAGTCACTCGGCGTCCTCACCTACGACGCCTGCCTGACCGAGGGGCTGCGGCCGATGCCCCCGCTCGACCTGACGACCGCCGCCACCCCCGACGACTTCCGCACCGCCCTGACCGGAGCCCTGGCCTCCGAGGACTGCGACGCCGTCGTCGTCACCGCCATCCCCTGGGTCGGCGAGCAGGCCCTGGCCGACGACCTCGCGGAGGCCCTGCGCGAGGCCGTCGCCGAGGTCCCCGGCAAGCCCGTCGCCGTCGTCCACGTCGAGCTCGGCGAACTCGTCGAGGCGCTCTCCGCCGCCCGGGCCACCGCCACCGGCACCACCCCCGCCGCCCCGTCGCCCGCCGCCCCCGCACCCCGCGACCGGACCCCGGCCGCCACCCCCTCCGGCACCCCCGGCCCCGACGGGCGGATCCCCGCCTACCCCGCCGCCGAGCGGGCCGTGCGCGCCCTCGCAGCCGCCGTCCGCCACGCCGAGTGGCGCCGGGCCAACGCCGACGCCGGCCACGTCCCCGAGTACGAGGACATCGACGAGAACGGCGCCGCCGCCCAGCTCGCCGCCCTCCTCGCCGGTGTCGCGGAGGGATCCGCCCTGACCCTGGACGAGACCGACGCCCGCGAGCTGCTCGGCCGCTACGGGATCCGGGTCCTGCCCACCCTCCCCGCCCCCAGCGCCGACGCCGCCGTCCGCGCCGCCCGGGTCCTCGGCTACCCCGTCGCCCTCAAGACCACCGCCCCGCACCTGCGCCACCGCGCCGACCTGGGCGGCGTACGCCTCGACCTCACCACCGAGGCCGATCTGCGGCGCGCGTACGAGGAGCTCACCGAGGCCCTCGGCAAGCCCGCCGAGCTGCTGCCCGTCGTCCAGACGATGGCCCCGCGCGGGGTGGACACCGTCGTCCGCTCCGTCGTCGACCCCGCCGCCGGCTCCGTCCTCTCCTTCGGACTCGCCGGGGTCCCCTCCGAACTGCTCGGCGACACCGCGCACCGTCTCGTCCCCGTCACCGACCGCGACGCCGCCGGCCTGGTCCGCTCCCTGCGCGCCGCGCCCCTGCTCTTCGGCTGGCGCGGCAGCGACCCCGTCGACACCCCCGCCCTGGAGGAACTGCTGCTGAGGCTGTCCCGGCTGGTCGACGACCACCCCGAAGTGACCGGAATCTCCCTGGAGCCGGTCGTCGTCGCCACGGAGGGCCTCACCGTCCTCAGCGCCACCGTCCGTGTCGCCCACCCGCCCGCCCGGACCGACCTCGGCCCGCGCACCCTGCCCAGCTACTGAGCGACGGGCAGGTAGGGGGACCCCGTACGGGCCTTAGGATGGACCTCATGGCGAAATCCGGTACGACGACCCAGGGGCTGCGCGCGGCGATCGAGCGCAGTGGCTACTACCCGGCCCTCGTGGCCGAGGCCGTGGAGGCCGCGGTGGGCGGCGAGCCGGTCTCGTCGTACGTGGTCCACCAGGAGACCACCTTCGACTCCAACGAGGTACGCCGGCACGTGACCGTGCTGGTCCTCACCGACACCCGGTTCATCGTCAGCCACACCGACGAGCAGGCCGCCGACGCCGGGTCCCCCTCCCCGTACGCCACCACCTCCACCGAGTCGGTCAAGCTCGGCTCCATCTCCTCCGTGGTGCTCAGCCGCGTCGTGGCCAACCCGGAGTCCTACGCGCCCGGCCAGCTGCCCCGCGAGGTCGTCCTGACCATCGGCTGGGGTGCGGTCTCGCGCATCGACCTGGAGCCCGCCGCCTGCGGCGACCCCAACTGCGACTCCGACCACGGCTACACCGGCAACTCCACCGCCGACGACCTCAGCCTCCGGGTCAGCGAGGCCGGCGACGGCCCCGAGACGGTCCGACAGACGCTGCTCTTCGCCCAGGCCCTCTCCGAGGCCACCGCGGCCACCACCCGCTGATGTCGTATTCCGCGCCGCCGCACTGGCAGGACGAACCGGAACTCCTCGACCTCGCCGGCGCCCCGGTCCCGCACTACGGCACCGGCTCGCTCGCGGACCTGCTGCCGACCCTGGCGGCCGGCCAGGGCGTACCCGGCCTCACCGCCGGGATCGCCGAGCTGACCCCGGCCGACCGCAACTGCGTCTTCCTGGTCGACGGCATGGGCTGGGAGCAGATCAAGGCCCACCCGGAGTACGCCCCCTTCCTGACCTCCCTGCTCGCGAGCTCGCGCGGCGGCACCGGCCGGCCGATCACCGCGGGCTTCCCGGCGACCACCGCCACCTCCCTCGCGTCCGTCGGCACCGGCCTGCCGCCCGCCCGGCACGGCCTGCCCGGCTACGCGGTGCGCAACCCGGCCTCCGGCGAGCTGATGAACCAGCTCCGCTGGCACCCGTGGACCCCGCCGAAGCCCTGGCAGCCGTACCCCACCGTCTTCCAGCTCGCGGACACGGCCGGCGTGCACACCGCCCAGGTGTCCGCGCCGAACTTCCAGAGCACCCCGCTCACCCAGATCGCCCTGAGCGGCGGCACCTTCCACGGCCGGATGACCGGCGAGGAGCGGATGGACCTCGCCGCGATCCAGCTCGCGGCCGGTGAGCGCTCGCTCGTGTACACGTACTACAGCGAACTCGACGGGGCCGGACACCGGCACGGCGTGGACTCCGACGCCTGGCGCGGCCAGCTCATGTACGTCGACCGGCTCGTACAGCGCCTCGCCGAGCAGCTGCCGCCGCGCACCGCGCTGTACGTGACCGCCGACCACGGCATGGTGGACGTCCCCTTCGACGAGGACTCCCGCATCGACTTCGACGAGGACTGGGAGCTGGGCGCGGGCGTGGCCCTGCTCGGCGGCGAGGGCCGGGCCCGGCACGTCTACGCGGTGCCCGGCGCCGAGGCCGACGTCCTGACCGTGTGGCGCGAGGTGCTCGGCGACCGCTTCTGGGTCGCGAGCCGCGAAGAGGCCCTGGAACTGGGCTGGTTCGGGGCGCCGGGGGAGTGCGACGAGCGGGTCCTCGGCCGGATAGGCGACGTGATCGCCGCCGCCCAGGCCGACGTCGCGATCACCGCCTCCCGCAACGAGCCCAACGAGTCGGCCCTCGCCGGCATGCACGGCTCCATGACGGCGGCGGAACAGCTGGTCCCGCTGCTCGAAGTCCGCACCTGAGCGGTCCCCGCTCCACCCCGCCCTTCCCTTCTCCACCGCCACGACCCGAAAGGTCCCGTACCCCCCATGCCCGAGCTGGTGTTCTTCTCCGGAACGATGGACTGCGGAAAGAGCACTTTGGCGCTCCAGATTGCCCATAACCGCGACGCGCGGGGGCTTCAGGGCGTGATCTTCACGCGGGACGACCGGGCGGGCGAGGGCAAGCTGTCGTCCCGGCTGGGTCTGGTGACGGAGGCGATCGAGGCGCCGGAGGGCATGGACTTGTACGCGTACCTGGTCTCCCAGCTCTCGAAGGGCGGCAAGGCGGACTACGTGATCGTGGACGAGGCCCAGTTCCTGGCCCCGGAGCAGATCGACCAGCTTGCGCGCATCGTGGACGACCTGGACATGGACGTCTTCGCGTTCGGTATCACCACGGATTTCCGCACGAAGCTGTTCCCGGGCTCGCAGCGGCTGATCGAGCTGGCGGACCGGCTTGAGCAGCTCCAGGTGGAGGCCCTGTGCTGGTGCGGCGCCCGCGCCACCCACAACGCCCGCACGATAGACGGCGAGATGGTGGTCGAGGGTGCCCAGGTCGTCGTCGGCGACGTGAACCGCCCGGCGGAAGAGATCGGCTACGAGGTCCTCTGCCGCCGCCACCACCGCCGCCGGATGACCTCGGCCGCGGCCCACGCCGGCGCCCTCTCCCCGGACGTCCTCCCGGTCAACCACGCCTGACCGTCTTTTTCCATGCCGGCGGCCGAGTTACTGGAGACCGTGACTGTCGAGACGGTGGATGAGGCCGGGCCGGCTCCGGTAGGTGTCGCGCAGGAGCCCCAGACGCTGCTGGAAATCGACACCGTGTCCGGCGTGAGCGCAGGCATCGCGCAGGTCACGAAGGAGGGCGACAGCCGCGTCGTAGGCACTGGTCTTCTTGGAGGCGATGTGCGCTTCGGCCTGGTTCCAGATGACGTCCGCCTCGGCGGCGAGTGCGGTCAGGCGCGTGGCGCGGGCTCGCAACCGGTCGCGTTCGGCGTGCCCGTGGCGCTCGGCGCGGCGGGTGTGCGCCGCATCCAGCAGCCGGGCGGCGGTCCGGCGACCAGGTGCGGTCGTTTGGGCGGAAGTTTCCCGCAGACGGTGCAGGAGTTCGCTGTGCAAGTGGGGTTCCGGGCCGAGGGCGAGGCGCACCAGTAGGGCGTCCTTCTCCTCGTCCGGGAGGGCGGAGACGAGTCGCGCGAGCTCCTTCCGCGTCAGACTGGCCGCGGGTTCCGGCGCCGCGGTGCTGCTCTGTGCGGCGACAGCGAGCAGGTCGGTGTCGACGCGCAGGAAGTCCGCGAGCGCGCTTTGCGGAGCCGTGAGTTCGCCCAGGCCAGCGGGGACGGGAGGCTCCAGGGCGGACTGGTACTCCTCTTCGTCGTCGTCCTCGGCTTCCCAGGCAGAGAGGGCGGAGAGCCACGCCAGATAGAGAGGCCGCATATCGCCGGTGGCGAGTTCCTCGCGTACGCCGATGACGGCGGCCAGGGAATCGTCGGCTCCATCGACCCAGTCGCCGCCCTCGTCCTCGCTGGTCAGGTCGAGGAGAAGGTGGGTCCGGGTGGCCCAGGTTTCGACGTGGTGGCCGAGATCGTACGGTTGGACGCTGCGCAGGGCCAGGCGCTGTAGGGGCAGGCGGAGCATCAGCCGGCGTGTGCCCCAGCTGGCGACGTACAGATGGGCGTCGAAGTACCGCTCCACCAGGTTTCGCGGATTCCCCCGCAGGTCGCCCCAGTGGTATTCGTTGGTGAAGCTGGTGGCGGTGATCCTGGCACGGCTGGAGACGCCCCGCAGTGCTTCCCGCTGGTCGCCGCTCAGCGGCCGGTCGAGGGCCTGAAACTCGTAGTACTGGTACTCGCTCACCGGAAGCACCCTACGGCTGACGGCGGTGCGGGAGGGTAGGTTCGGCGAGGCGGCGAGGGCACGGAACGGAGCGGTTGTGGACGAGTCTCATGGCAAGACAGTGGGACAGGTGCGGGAGTTGGTCGGGTGGATCGGCGCGGGACGGAAATTGACGCAGACCGGCCGCATCACTCTCGCGGACGCCCGGACCTTGGTGGAGCTGCTGGGCACCGGCGACCAGATGGACCCGGTGATTGGTGACCGGATGTTCAAGACGAAGTCCAGCGAGGAGCTGTACCACCTCAACCTGCTGGCGGAATGGGCTAAGGCCGCCCGAGTGCTGAGGGTTGCCGGTGGCCGTCTGCTCCCGGTGAAGAAGAACGCCCGGCTGCTCGACCGGCCCGACGGCCTGTGGAACGCCCTCTTCGAAGCGGTACCGCGCATCGGGAGTGCCGTACTGGTCTCGGGGTGGCTTGAGTCGGTCTTCTCGCAGGAGTATGCCGCTGGCCTGCGGACGCTGCTGCATCGGCTGTACGCGGCTCGCGGCCCGGTCGCCGGCGACGCGCTGCGCAGAGCGGTGTGGCAGGCGGTGACCGCTCCCTACATCCTCGACGATGTGCCGCCCGAGCGGCTGCGGGGCTGGCGCGGTAGCAACGACCGTGACGTGCGGCTGTTGCTCGACGCCCTCGCGGCCCTCGGGGCCGTCCGAAGCGACGATGACACCGTGGAGCTGACCGGTCAGGGCAGGCGGGCCGTGGCCGTGATGCGCGGCGAACCGCTCCCCGGAGAACCGGTGTTCCAGCTGCGCATCGATCTGGAGGACATTGTCGAACCGGCGGTCTGGCGACGTGTGCTGGTGCCGGCCGCGGCCCGGCTCGACCAAGCGCATGCTGTGATCCAGGCTGTCATGGGCTGGGAGAACAGCCATATGCACGCCTTCACCGTGGATGGCGTCCAGTACGGCCAGGCCAACACCGAGCTCGACTTCAGGGACGAGCGGGGCGTCACTCTCGGCGCCCTACTCAAGGAGGGAGGGAGCCTTGCGTACACGTACGACTTCGGTGACTCCTGGGACCACAGCGTCACGGTGGAGCACCGGATCGCAGCCGAGGCGGACCGGAGTTATCCCGTCTGCATAGCCGGTTCCGGCGCCTGCCCTCCTGAGGACTGCGGAGGCGCCGGGGCCTATGAAGACCTCAAGCGGACTCTCGCCGATCCGACGCGGACGGAGCACGACGACCTCGTGCGGTGGCTTGGCCTTGACTCCGGGGTGGGGTTCGACCCGGCCCGGTTCACCCCCGGCGAAGCCAATGACAGACTCCAGCAGATGTAACCCATCCATCCCGGGCGCCACCCCTGGGCGGGCTCGGTGTGGGCGCGCGGCCCTCGTACTCTCGCGCCCGAGAGTCGGACGGTGCCGAAGGGCTGCGGGGAGCGGTCCCGGCTCAGCTGACATGGCGGATGCCCCAGTAAGAAGACGTTGGCGCTCCAGATTGCCCACAACCGCGACGCGCGGGGGCTTCAGGGCGTGATCTTCACGCGGGACGACCGGGCGGGCGAGGGCAAGCTGTCCTCTCGGCTCGGCCTGGTGACGGAGGCCGTCGAGGCGCCGGAGGGCATGGACCTGTACGCGTACTTGGTCGCCCAGCTCTCCAAGGGCGGCAAGGCCGACTACGTGATCGTGGACGAGGCCCAGTTCCTCGCGCCCGAGCAGATCGACCAGCCGGCCCGCATCGTCGACGACCTGGACATGGACGTCTTCGCCTTCGGCATCACGACGGACTTCCGCACGAAGCTCTTCCCGGGCTCGCAGCGGCTGATCGAGCTGGCGGACCGTCTGGAGCAGCTCCAGGTCGAGGCCCTGTGCTGGTGCGGCGCCCGCGCCACGCACAACGCCCGCACGGTGGGCGGCGAAATGGTCGTGGAAGGCGCCCAGGTGGTGGTCGGTGACGTGAACCGCCCGGCGGAGGAGATCGGTTACGAGGTCCTGTGCCGCCGCCACCACCGCAAGCGCATGACAAGCGCCGCGGCCCACGCGGGCGCGCTGTCGCCTGACGTACTGCCGGTCACGTCGGGCTGACCCATGCTGCCGCGGCGAGCCGGGAAGCTCGGGGCCGTTGGCAGCGGAGCCAGAGGGTGTGAAGTCAAGGCTGCCATCGAGGGGCGACGCCGAGTGTCGCCGACGCGTAGCCTTGAGGTAGGGCTCGTCCGATTGTCCGGCTTGTGCGCAGGGTGTGGTCGCCCGACTGCCGAGGAACAGTGACCGTCTCATGCCTTCCGTGCCCGACAGGAGATCGCCGCAGGGCCGCAGTGCCCGAGCTGCCGCGCTGCGTGAGCAGGCGCGTGCCGAACGCCGCCGCCGACTGCGGTTCGCACTGATCGTGGGCATCGTGGTGGCCGTGGTCATCGCGGGGCTCACGATCGCTGCGCTCTCCACAAGCGGCGGGCCGCCCCGTTCCACGGCTCCCGAGGCCGGCATACCGGCCACTCCGATGAAGACCGCCTCGGGCCGTACGACCAGTCCGCCGTGGGCCGCGCCGAGTGATGCTGCCGCGCGGGTCGCGGCAGCGGGCCTGCGGATGCTGGGAGAGGAAGGCCAGGTCGAGCACATCCACGCCCACCTGGACATCATCGTGAACGGCAAACCGGTGGCCGTCCCCGGGAACATCGGCATCGACCAGAACACGCAGCTGATCAGCCCGCTGCACTCACACGTGCCGAACGGGGTGATCCACGTCGAGTCCCCCGTCAAGGCCGTCTTCAGCCTCGGCCAGTTCATGACCGAATGGGACGTCGCCCTCACCCAGGACTCCATCGGCGGGCTCAAGGCCGACGGCGCCAACGAATTCCACGCCTATGTGAACGGCAAGGAGCGCCCCGGCAACCCGGCCGCGATCGAGCTCCGGGATCACGACGAGATCGCGCTCGTATACGGACCGGCAGGCCTGAAGGTCGACGTGCCCAGCAGCTTCGACTGGCCGAAGAAGGCCAAGTGAGCAGCGAATACGGGAATCCGAACCCTTGATGCTTCCGCCCCTCGGGACGAAGCGACACTCACGTCCCGCTTGACCGCATGACGTCCGCCTCCATGCTCGGACAGTGGCACGCCGGTCACTTTCAGTTCCCGTCATGCCGCGGTCGGCGTGGCCCTTACCGAGATTGCGTAAGGACGTCAAGTCACGTTCTCCAGTGGCATGACGAGTCTTGCCCGGTCGGGTTTATTTGAAGCACGGCCTCACCCCAACTCCTACCCATATTGAAATATGGGGCCGAGCTTTTACCTCGTTTCCGCGGGGCAAAAAATAAAACCCCGCAAAAATTGAGGGAGGATTCGATGAATGGGCATTTCTGGACGCGTCGCCTGTCGGCGGCCACGGCCACCCTGGCTCTGGCCGGCGTCGTCTCGCTGGTCCCGGTCACGGCCTTCGCATCGTCGACGGTACACACCAAGACGATTCCGTCCGTCGCCTGTCGCGCACGCTAGCGCCGGGACCTTTTGTGCCCCCGGCCGCCGAGTCCGCGGCCGATTTTTCCCACACGGAAGGAGGGGTCGCCATGCGGTATGACCACTGTCTTTAGCTCAAGCAGGTCGGGCCCGGAGGCGCCGGGCCCGACCTCACTTCACTTCACACATGATCCGCCGAGACCGAGACACGAGACCGAGACACGAGACCGAAACCGAGACCGAGACCGAGAACAGGACGAAGGCCAATGACGACATCCATCAGCTACAACCCTTTGGACTGGTCTACGATCGTCGACCCGTATCCGGTCTATGCCGAGTTGCGCACCCATGCGCCGGTGTTCTGGCACGAGCAGATGCAGTCCTGGGTGCTCACTCGATACTTCGACTGTCGAGACGTTCTGCGCAACCACGCGTTGTGGGCTCGGGACTTGCGCCGACTCGGCGCCGACGTTCCCGATGAGCGGCTGAACATCCAGTACCAGGACCCGCCGGAGCAGGCGAAGCTGCGTGCTCTCGTCGTCAGCGCCATGCGGACACCTGACACGAGGGACATCTGCCGACGCGCCCGGCCCGATCTCGAGGCACATTTCGAACGGCTCGGCGGTCGCGAGGAGTTCGACCTCATGAGCGAGGTGGCTGCCCCACTGGCGCTGCAGATCACCTGTGACCTGGTCGGCGTGGAACCGCCGGAGCTGGACACCTACGTGAGGATCTTCGAAGGGCTGACCCGGCGGATGGACAGCGGGCTCGACCCGAGCCATGCCGAGCCCGGGGAGGAAGTGGGTCTCGAACTCCACGCGATGATGAAGGCGTGGTTCGAGCAGACCCGGCTTCCGGGAATGATCGCGACCCTGCGGGAGAGTCCACACACGAAGGCGATGCCGGACGCATACGTCCGGAACACCGTGAGTGCGGTCTTCAACGCCAGTTACAGCACGGTCTATGCCTCGACCGGAGCCGTCGTCCTGACTCTGCTGCAGCATCCACACGTGCTCGATCAGCTGCGCGAGCGCATCCTGATGGCCACGGGGGTGGCGGAGCTAATCCGCTTCTGCAGCCCGGCCCAGGGCACGAGCCGGGTGGCCACCGAGCGCACGAGGATCGGCGACACCACGATCGAGCGGGGTGAGGCCGTCGTGACCCTTTTCGCCGCCGCCAACCGGGATCCGGAGTACTTCGACCGGCCGGATGAGCTCATTCTCGACCGTTCGCCCAACCAGCATCTGGGATTCGGATGGGGTCCGCACGTCTGTGCCGGCGCGCAACTCGCAACGGACTGGCTGGACGAGCTCATCGACTTCCTGAACGAGCGGCCGTCGGCATTGACCTTGGCAGGCGAGCCCAGATACATGCGCTCCGCGACGCTCCGCAATCTGGAAGCGCTGCCCGTGAGATTTCTCTGCTGATATCAGGCAGGCGCAATGCCTGATGGCGAGAACGCATTGCGTCTGCTCGATACGAACCGACCGATATTCACAAGCGAGGAAGGATCCGGACGACATGGCCGGCAAGCTGATGCTCGACGTGACGCCACTGCGGCATTCGCCGGCATTCCGCCTGCTCTGGATCGGGCAATCCGTTTCCGGCGTTGGCGGACAGATGACCGTATTCGCCGTGGCGCTCCAGGTCTATCTGCTCACGAAGAGCACTCTGGCGGTCGGCGTCATCGGTTTGTGCACCGTGATTCCCACGCTGTCCATAGCGCTCGTCGGAGGCACGCTGGGCGACACGTACGACCGCAGGAAGATCGTCCTTCTCGCCGGCAGCGGCCAGGTGGCTGTGTCACTGGCATTCGCCGTGCAGGCCGTCGCCGGAAACGACCGGCTCTGGCTGCTGTATCTCCTCTGCATCGCCCAGTCGACCCTCGGAGCCATCAGCGTCCCGGCCAAACGGACCTTCATGGCGCACCTGCTGCCCAAGGACCAGATCCCGGCAGGCGCCGCCCTCACGATGCTCACCATGCATTTCGCCGGGATCGCAGGCCCGATCCTCGCCGGTGCTGTCGCCGGCGTCTGGGGGCTGCAGGCCTGTTACGCCGTGGACGCTCTCAGTTTCATCGCCGCGATCTACGTCGTCGCGAAACTCCCGGCCATGCCGCCTCAAGGATCGATCGCCCGCCCCGGTGCCAAGGCGATCGTCGCCGCCCTGCGCTATGTCCGCGCGAACGACGTCCTCAAGGGCGCGTTCCTCGCAGATCTCAGCCTGACGCTCCTCGCGACCCCGACCCCGCTGCTTCCGGCGATCAACGATCTGAATCTGGGGGGCAATGCCGAGACGCTCGGCTTGCTGATGGCGGCGCCGGCCGTCGGAGGCGTCCTGGGATCGCTGTGCTCCGGGCGGGCGGGTCGAGTCGCCCACAAGGGCCGGGGCATGCTCCTTGCGGGCGGCGCATGGGGGACCTGCATCGCGATCTTCGGGCTGGTCCAGGTTCCGGCACTCGCGATCGGGCTCCTGGTCGTCGCGGGTACGGCGGACGTCATCAGCGTCGTCTTCCTCACGACGATCGTCCAGACCACGGTGGACGACAACTACCGGAGCAGGGTGAGCGCGGTCGAGTTCGTCGTGGGCGCCGGAGGCCCACAGCTCGGCGGAATGCGTGCCGGCGCGCTCGGCGCGATCACCTCACCCGGCCTGTCCGCCGTCATCGGCGGCGCGACATCCGTTCTCGTGGCGGCGTTGCTGGCCGTTGCCCTGCCGAAGTTCACCCGGTGGGAATCCGAGTCCTCGGACCGGGCGACCACCGAGGAAGGCGCCAGGAAGCCGTCTGAAATCAAGGCACTTACCGACTCGGAGAGGGATTGACATGACTCTGGAGATCTTTTCGCAGCAGCAGGCGGACATCGACGCCGACGTGTCGAGGGTGACCCGGCCAGGCGCGCCCGCCGGCCCGATCGTCAATTCGTGGAACGAATGGGACCCGCTCGAGGAGATCCTCGTCGGCCGCGCGGACGGAGCCTGCTTCGAACCGACCGAATCCGGGTACCGCCCCCAACTCCGCGGGACCCCCACCGGTCGGAGCTTTCCCACCGGGCCGAAGTCGCCCGCCGTGGTGGCCCGCGCGAACGAGGAGCTCGAAGGGCTTGCCGAGCTCCTGCGCACGCTCGGGGTGACGGTTCGCCGTCCCGACGCCGCTGATTTCACGACAGCCGTGAAGACGCCGTCCTTCGAGGTCGCGAACCAGTACTGCTCCGTCTGTCCGCGCGACGTCCTCATCACGGTGGGAAACCAGATCATCGAGGCCACGATGTCGCGGAGAGCCAGGTTCTTCGAGTACCTGCCGTACCGGAGCCTCGTCTACCGATACTGGACCGCCGACGAGCGCGTGGTGTGGACCGCGGCGCCGAAGCCTTCCATGAGCGACACGATGTACCGCCCGGAATTCTGGGGGCTGACCCTGGATGAGCGGCACGCGAGGATGCACGACTTCGAGTTCTGCGTCACGCAGGACGAAGTGATCTTCGATGCGGCTGACATCACCAGGGCGGGCCGCGACATCTTCGTCCAGGAATCCATGACGACCAACCGGATGGGTATCCGCTGGCTGCGCAGAGAACTCGAACCCCGTGGCCTCCGCGTCCATGCCCTGCATTTCCCGCTCGATTTCTTCCCCTCCCACATCGACTGCACGTTCGTCCCGCTGCGACCAGGGCTGGTGCTCACGAACCCGGACCGGCCGCTCAAGGCCGATGAGCGGGAGTTCTTCGTACGCAATGGATGGAGACTCGTCGACGCGCCGACGCCGGCGTACGGCAATGACGAGATGCCCCGCTACTGCCAGTCCTCCAAATGGCTGTCGATGAACCTGCTGAGCGTCGCTCCGGGCGTGGTCATCTGCGAAGCGAGCGAGAAGAACCTGCACGAGCTGCTGCGCGGGCTGGGGTTCGAGGTCCTCACGGTCCCGTTCCGCAACGTCTACGAGTTCGGCGGCTCGCTGCACTGCGCCACCTGGGACATCCGCCGGACCGGTGAGTGCCAGGAGTACTTCACCGTTCCGGATCGCACCCGGAGGCGCGGACCCGGCACCGACCCGGGCTTCGGAATTCCCCGCGGCCCGATCACCCACTCTTGACGGAGGAAGATCATGCACGTTCTGCACATAGGCGCACATCCCAAGGCGATCCGCGGGCTCCACCGCGGCGGCCACGAGATCACGGTCCTGTACGAGGCGGCGGACGGGGACCGGATGTACCGCACCCCAGGTCTCAGGGGACTCGCGACCCGCGCGTGCGCGGTCGATTCCTACCGCCATGTGGAAGCTCTGTGGTCGGCCCTGCACCACCTGGGACCGATACCGAAGGTGGACGCGGTGCTGACGACCAACGAGTACGGCGTCGTCGGTTCCGCCATCCTCGGCAAGCAGCTGGGGGCCATTGCCCTGGACCCCGACGTCGCACTGGCCTGCCGGGACAAGGCCCTGCAGAAGAGCAAGTGGCGCGAGGCAGGCGTACCGACGGCGAAGTCCGTGGTCCTGCCGGAGGCGGCGGCGCAGTCCGTCGACGCCGTGAACACGCTGCTGGCCGCGGCCGGCATCGAGTTCCCGGTCGTCGTCAAGCCCCCGGCCGCTGGCGGCTCGGAGTCGGTGTCCGTCGCGGAGACCCCCCACGACATCGTGCGGGTCGCGCGGCAGGACCCTCAGCTGCGCAGGGTTCTCGTGGAGGAGTTCATCGACGGCCCTGAATGGCACTTCGACGGCACCGTCCAGAACGGATCGATCGGCAGGTTGATGGTCTCCCGGTACGGCGAACCACTGCTGTGTACCAAGCGGGGCGAGCCGACCCGGTCGATGGGCCTGCCTCCCGCCAGGCATCCCGGCGCGTACGCCGCCGCGAACGAGTTCGCGACGCGCGCGCTCAAGGCGCTCGGACTGGAGACCGGCGTCTTCCATTTCGAGGCGTTCGGCCACCCGGACGGGTTCGTCGCCAACGAACTCGCCTGCCGGCCCGGCGGCAGCGGGCTGTGGACGGTGGCTGAGAAGACGATCGGCCTCGACCTGTTCGCCGCCGCCACGCAGCTGTTCACCGGAGACGAGGTGGAAACGCTCACGGCCTCGCCGGACAAGGTCCACGGATGGGTCCACCTGCCCTCGGTGGCCGGGCTCCCGAACACCGTGCACGAGGCCGACATCAAGGCCATCCCGGGTGTCGACGGCGTCGTTCTCGTCCCCCTGGGCGTGCCGATGCGGGACATGTCCGAGACCTCGTCCGCCGGGATCGGGTACGCGACCGTTGCCGCGGCGGACGAAGCCGAGTGCCGGCACGTTATGACCGAGGTCGTGGCCCGGGTGCGAGCTATCCACGACGAGCGCGGCCGCGCCGCAATCCGGCCCGGGAACGAGGTCGCGTCGGTCGGTGCGCCACTCCGCCTCACCCACCGAGCACCGGCGATGGGAATGCGATGAAACTCTTGATTGCGAACGACATCGACGACACCCTCTTCCTCCGACCGGACCCCCGAGCCTGGGCGCAACGCGTGTTCTGGTTCGCGGAGGAAGGCGATCTCGTCCTCGTCTCCGACACGCCGGATCCGGCCTTCGTCCAGCACGTCGGCAGGGCCAAAGGCGTAGACATGTCCCGGGTGGACGTCCGTCTGTGTCCCGAGGGCCCGCACGGAAGGCGACGGATCGACTTCCTCGCGCTGTTCGACCGGCGGTTCCTCGACTCGATCGCCCGGGACGTCGCTTACGCCACCGAGGTGTTCAGCCTGTTCCCGTCCGCCCAGTTGAGCGAGTTCGCATCACGGCTCGGCATCCGGGACGGCCTGCCGGGAGCCGACTTCATCGCCCAGGGCGGCGGTGAGCTGGCCAACAGCAAGGCGACGTTCCGAGCCCTGGCCGCGGCCGGCGGCGTGCGCATCGCGGCGGGGTCGGTATGCCGCAGCCCCCTCGAGGCGACCGCGGCGACCCAGTGGCTGCTGGACGCGGGCCACGACGTGATGGTGAAGATGGCGCACCACGGGGCCGGGGCCGGCAACGAGATGGTCCTGCGGCCGGGCAGGCACGCACCCCGTCACGTCGGCGGCCGGACCGTGCACGAGCTGGACGGCCGGCAGGACGCCGTGTCGCGGTACTGGTGCGAGCGGTGGGACTGGGCATCCGCGGACGGCAGGTACGCCGTCGTGGTCGAGCAGCTGCTCGATGCCACCGCCAGCTACTACGCCGAGTACGCCGTGACCGATGCAGGCATCAAGCTGGGGGGCGTCGGCCGCCTGTCCTTCATCGACCGGAGGCTTGCCTTCGAGACGTTCCCGGCGCGCTCGCTGACCGAGTCACAACATCTGGAGCTGGTCTCCGGGGCCGAGACCCTTGCCCGTGCCTACCACGGCATCGGATACCGAGGGCAGCTCTGCGCCGACGCGGTGGCCACCGGGGACGGGCGGATCGCCTTCACCGAGGTCAACGCCCGGACGACGACGTCCACTCACCTCTACGAGGCCATGGCGGGCCTGACGCCCGACGAGATGACGATGCTCAGCCAGCGGCTCACCCCCGCGACCTGGAAGCCGATTTCCACTTCGGGCTTCCTCGAGACCGTGGCCGATGCCGGCCTCCTGTTCGACCGTGATCGACGGCGCGGCGTCCTCATGACGATGCCCGTCTCGCAGGTATCCGGGAAGGGCGGGTTCCTCTACGTGATCGTCTGCGGCGATCCGGAGGAGGAAGCGGCATACCAACGCGAACTGGAGAGGCTGTTCGATGATGCGTAGCCGTTCGCCGGGCGTGGCCGACGCGACCCGGCTTCACCACATGACCGCCGTGGACGATGCGGAAGCCCGGGCACGGCACGCGGTGCTGGCTGCCGTGCTGCGGGACGTCGCGCGTCCGCGGATGCGCCAGATCAGCTCCGTACTCGGGGCGTGGAATCCGTGCTCACCGGAGCTCATCGACTTGGTGGACGGCGACTTGCTCGCCTTCGTGCAGCGGGATCCCGCGGCCCACGGCTCATGGCGTGAGGTCGTGGGTTCCTACCGATGCTTCCGGGCAGTGCTGAGCCATCGACTGGCGCATTCGCTCCTCGGCACGCCCCTGCGCTCCGATGCCGACGGTAGTCACCTGCGGATGCTCGCGCGCTCCATCGCCGAGCGGGCCACGGTGGAGACGGGCGTCGAGATCCACCCGGCGGCCGCGATCGGCAGGCGATTCGTCGTCGACCACGGCATGGGGACGGTCATCGGCGAGACCGCGAGCCTGGGCGACGACTGCTACGTCCTGCACGGTGTCGTCCTGGGGTCGACGGGAATCGCGGACAATCCGCGAGGCCGACGGCACCCGACCATCGGCTCGCGAGTCGAGATCGGTGCGTTCGCACGCGTGCTCGGCCCGGTCGAGATCGGTGACGATGCCGTGATCGGCTGCCACGCCCTCGTGCAGTGCGACATCCCGGCAGGCGCCCGGGTGAGAGTGCTGACCCACCATCAGGAGATCCGGGGCGCAGCCGCCATCGGCGTCACCGCCGTCGAAGTGATCGGCGAAGGTCTCCTCCTCGTGCGCGGCCGCGGTCTGGCCCATCCCGGCCTCCGCGTGGAGGGACTGTCCGGCGGCCGCCGGAACGCCACGCCGGTGGCGGTTCTCGACCGCGGCAGCCGGCATCTGCTGCTCGGGCTCGACGCACCGACCGGCAAGCCTCCTGCGCATGTCCGACTGACCGTGCCCGACGGCACCAGTACGTCGGTCCTGATACCCCGCGCCGCCGGTGTCCGGCGAACGCGCGACGGTGGATCCGGGCCCGCCGCGTCACAGGCCGAGGCGGGGTGATGGACATGACCGCGCCCGTGATCGCCTCGTCGGTGCTGGACCTCGTCGGCCGGACGCCTCTACTCGAACTGCGGCGGCTGACCGCCGGCCTGGACCGGACCGTGTACCTGAAGCTGGAGATGCTGAACCCGGGCGGAAGCCACAAGGCGCGGGTCGCGCTCAACATGGTGCTGGCCGCAGAGCTCGAGGGGCTCCTCGTCCGCGGCTCCGGGCAGACCATCCTCGAACCCACCGGTGGGAACACCGGCATCGGGCTCGCGATGGTCGCCGCATCGCTCGGATACCGTCTGGTCCTCGTCATCCCGGACAACTACAGCCCGGCCAAGCAGCGGCTCCTTCGAGCGTTCGGCGCCGAGATCGTGTTGTCCGATCACCGTCGGGGAGGCAACTCGCACGGCGAGCGGGCGATGGAGTTGCAATTCGAGCATCCGAACTGGGTCCTGCTCAACCAGCAGGCCAACCCCGCGAACCCGGCCGTGCACGACCGGACCACCGCTGTCGAGCTGGTGGAGGCGTTCTCCGGCGAGCTGCCGGACGTGATGATCGCCGGTGTCGGGACCGGTGGGCATCTCACCGGAATCGGCCGGACTCTGCGTCGGCACCGACCGGATCTGCGGATCGTCGCGGTCGTGCCTCCAGGATGCTCCTACACACAGAGCAGGTTCACCACGCACCGATTGCAAGGTCTGGCCGTCGGACTGGTGCCCGCCAACCTCGACGTCGCGCTCATCGACGAGGAGATCGTCGTCACCGAGGACGAGGCCGCGACGATGATGCGGACGCTGATGCGGGTCGAAGGCCTTGCAGTCGGTCTGTCCTCCGCGGCCAACGTCGTCGCCGCACTCGCCTGTGCGCGGACCTGCCGTCCCGGCACACGGATCGTGACCTTTGCCTACGACTCTGCCCAGGACTATCTCACCGAGCTCGAAGAGCCCGGCGAGCCCACTCACCCGAGGAGCACATCATGACCGACATGCTCACCTTCAACGCGGAAGCGGCACGCAGGATCGAGCGGACCTACCGCACACCGGACGTTGTCGCGCAGCGCCGCACCGTCCTCGACACCCTCGCGCTGCGGCCCGGCGAGCGGGTGCTCGACATCGGCTGCGGACCGGGTCTGCTGGCCGCGGAGATGGCCGCGGCCGTCGGCCCACCCGGTCACGTCATCGGCGTCGACGTGAGCGAAAGCATGCTGGCGCTGGCTCGATCCCGGGCTGTCGTGCCGGGCGGAGCCGAGATCGACCTGCGACCCGCGGCGGCGGACCACTTGCCGTGCGCCGATGCGAGTGTCGACGTGGCAGTGTCGACTCAGGTCCTGGAATACGTCGTGGACGTGGCAGGCGCGCTCGCCGAGATCCACCGGGTGCTCGTCCCGGGCGGGCGGCTCGCGGTGCTGGACACCGACTGGGACTCCCTCGTGTGGCACTGCACCGACCGGCCACGGATGACCCGGATGCTCGCCGCATGGGATCGGCATCTCGCCGATCCGCACCTCCCCCGCACCCTTCTCCCGGCTTTGCGCCGGGCCGGCTTTGAGACATCGCCACCGCTCGTCATACCGCTGCTCAACGTCGGCTACCGGCACGACACGTACAGCGCCGGCCTCATCGACATCGTCGCCTCGTACGTCGTCGGACGCAGCGGACTGACCGATGACGAGATCGCCACCTGGTCTGACGACCTGCGTGGACTCGGGCACGACTATTTCTTCAGTCTGAATCGGTACCTCTTCACGGCCACGAAGCGTTCCTGAGCCGGGGATGCCGCCTTCGGCCGGGACGACTGGCAAGGGTTCGAAAGTGGTTGGCTTCCGACAGGTAGCGAGGGATCCTCAATACGCGCAGTGACACGCTGATGCGCTACCCGCACATGGCGAATGCCCGAGCAAAAGGACCCTGGCTCTCCAGATCGGCCACAACCGCTCCGCCCGCGGGCTCCAGGGCGTGATCTTCACGCGCGACGACCGGGCGGGCGAGGGCAAGATCTCCTCCCGGCTCGGCCTGGTGACCGAGGCGGTCGAGGCCGGCGAGGGCATGGACCTGTACGCCTACCTGGTGGAGCTGCTGTCCAAGGGCGGCAAGGCCGACTACGTGATCGTGGACGAGGCGCAGTTCCTCGCGCCGGAGCAGATCGACCAGCTGGCCCGTATCGTCGACGACCTCGACATGGACGTCTTCGCCTTCGGCATCACCACGGACTTCCGCACCAAGCTCTTCCCCGGCTCCCAGCGGCTCATCGAGCTCGCCGACCGGATCGAACAGCTCCAGGTCGAGGCCCTGTGCTGGTGCGGCGCCCGCGCCACGCACAACGCCCGTACGGTCGGCGGGGTCATGGTGGTCGAGGGCGCCCAGGTGGTGGTCGGCGACGTCAACCGCCCGGCGGAGGAGATCGGTTACGAGGTCCTGTGCCGCCGCCACCACCGCCGCCGCCTCACCTCCGCCTCCGCACACGCGGGCGCCCTCTCCCCGGACGTCCTCCCCGTCAACTCCGCCTGACCGCCGAAGCGGGCCACGGGCAGTCTCATGGTCGCCCGTAGGCCGGATCCTGCCCCGCGCCGGGCGCCATCGGGCACTCTGGACCGTGTGCGTCTTCCTGCGCAGCACCGACCTTGCAGCCCGCGCTCTTCGGAGAGGTCGCTCCCATGCCCGAATTGACGGAACACGGCTGCCCGTTGTGCGGGCACCAACGTGATGTCCACTCCTACATTCGCGGTGGCAAGTGCCACGGCAGCCTGCTCTGCGCATGCCGGAAGAGCCGGGCGTGGAGCGGCATGCCCGTCCAGCCCCCGGCCCCCGAGCCGGAGGAGCCCGCCGAGCCGCCCTGCGGCACGTGCCGGTCGCCGTTCGGGACATGCCGCTGTGCGTCCTGGTGGGAGCGCGAGCGGGAACCCTACGGGGCCTGCGGCGGATGCGGCGGATGTGGCGGATGAGCCGATGACCCGAGACAACTGGATACTCGCGGCCTTCGCGCTCACCCCGCTGGCCCTGTTCGCGATCGGACTCACGATCGACCTGCTCACCGACGGCGGTGGCACCGTCACCTGTCACCACTGCACGCACGCACGCGGCGTGCACACCGGCCCCGGTACCTTGTGCCGGGCCGAGGGCTGCGACTGCCGGGCGTACCAGGATCCACCCGAGTCCGACCCCGTCCCCATCGGCTGCGGCGGCTGACCGCCGGGGGCCGTCCGGACTTCCGTAACTCACGACGGCCTGACGGGGCGGGGATGCCCGCCGGGACGGCGCCGCCCTACCCTTCCGAAGGTGACGCCCGCCGCTCCCGTTCCCGCCCTCGCCCATGACGCGCTGCTGGTGCTCCTCCTCCAGCTGGCGGTCCTGCTCCTGCTGGCCCTCTCCCTCGGGCAGCTGGCCGCGCGGTTCAAGATGCCCGCGATCGTCGGCGAGCTCCTCGCGGGCGTACTCGTCGGCCCCTCGGTCCTCGGCCACCTGCTGCCCGGCTTCGCCGCGTGGCTGCTGCCCAGGCAGCCCGAGCAGATGCACCTCCTCGACGCGGTCGGCCAGCTGGGCGTCCTGCTGCTCGTCGGCGTCACCGGCATGGAGCTGAGGGTCGACCTCGTCAGACGGCGCCGGGCCACCGCGGCCCGGGTGAGCCTCGCCGGTCTGGTCCTGCCCCTGGGGCTCGGCATCGCCACCGGCTACCTGCTGCCCGCCTCGCTCCTGCCGGGCGGCGCCGACCCGACGGTGTTCGCCCTGTTCCTCGGAGTGGCCCTGTGCGTCAGCGCCCTCCCCGTGATCGCCAAGACCCTGCTGGACATGAACCTCCTGCACCGCGAGGTCGGCCAGCTGACCTTCGCGTCCGGTGTGATCGACGACGTCATCGGCTGGTTCCTGCTCTCCGTCGTCTCGGCGATGGCCACGGCCGGTCTGACCGCCGGCAAGCTCGCCACCTCCCTGCTCTACCCCGTGGCCGTCGTGGTGGCCGCCCTGCTGGTGGGCCGGCCGGCCATCCGGCTCGCCCTGCGCGCGGCCGGCCGGTCGCCGGAGCCGGGGCCGACCGTCGCCGTCGCGGCACTGGCGGTGCTGCTCGGCTCGGCGGGGACGCACGCGCTGGGGCTGGAGCCGGTCTTCGGCGCCTTCGTGTGCGGGCTGCTGATCAGCACCAGCGGCGAGCTGGACCCGCAGAAACTGGCCCCGCTGCGCACCACGGTGCTCGCCTTCCTCGCACCGGTCTACTTCGCCACGGCCGGCCTGCGCATGGACCTGACCGCGCTGGCCAGGCCCGAGGTCCTGGGCACGGCGTGCGCGGTGCTGGCCGTGGCCGTCCTCGGCAAGTTCGCGGGCGCCTACGTCGGCGCGAAGCTGAGCCGGCTGAACCACTGGGAGGCCCTCGCGCTCGGCGCCGGCATGAACTCCCGCGGGGTGATCGAGGTGATCGTGGCGATGACGGGCCTGCGGCTCGGCATCCTCGGAGCCGAGACGTACACCGTCGTCATCCTCGTCGCGCTCGTGACCTCCCTCATGGCACCGCCCGTCCTGCGCGCCGCCATGGCCCGCATCGAGGAGAGGCCGGAAACGGAGCCCGCCACGGCCCGCGACCCGGACCCCGCTCCGACCGCCGGGGTCTGAGGCAGCCCGGGACCTGCGCGGCGGACCGCGACGGCCGCCGCACGGCGATCCGGCGCCATCGTTGGCCGGAACGCGTCGGGTCGGGGGTGAGCCGGATCGGCATGATCTACCGTGGGCGGAACCTGCTGGTGTGGCGTGAGACGGGGGCATGGGCGTGCCGATCGGATTTGTCGACCGCGTGGAGCACATGGAAGAGCTGCGCTCGGTCGTCGCCGCGCTCGGGGACGGCCGGGGCGGGCAGGCCATCGCCGTCGACAGCGTGTCGGGGATGGGCAAGTCGGCGCTGCTGCGGGCGTTCGAGGCCGAGGCCCCCGCCGCCTGCCGCATCGTCTCCACCCGGTGCCGGCCCGGTATCGGCCCCGACCTGATGTACGGTCCGGTGCTCGACCTGCTCCTGAAGCTGAGCGAGGCCGAGCCCCGGCGGCGGGGGGTCTTCCGGCGGATGCTCGGCGCCACCGGGCAGGGGGTGGTCCGGTCGGCCCCCGAGGTGCTCTCGGCGATCGTGCCGGGCCTCGGAGCCGTGTTCACCCTGGGCAGGGAGATCACCGAGGCCTCCCTCGACTCCGGCTCGATGCCCTTCGACAGCCTCCTGCCCTTCCGGCACGCGGCGGCCCTGCGGATCGTGGAGGGCCTGCTCGACCTGGTCCGGCAGGGCCCGCCGACCGTCATCGTCATAGACGACGTCCAGCACATGGACGAGAGCAGCCAGTTGGTCCTGGACCAGCTGCTGCGCGGCCTCGCCCGCGAACAGCTGGCCGTAGTCCTCAGCCACACGAGCGACGCCGCCCGCGCCGACGGCAGGGAGTCCAAGGTCGAGGCGCTGCTGCACAGCTGGTCCGGTGAGGGGCTGCTGCGGCGCCGGACCATGCGCGGGCTGCCGCCGGACGCCATCGCCGAGCTCGTCGCACAGCGCCATCCCGCCGCCCCGCCGGGCCTCTCCCGCCGCCTCGCCGAACTGACCGGCGGACACGCGATCTTCGTCTCGCTCTGCCTGGACGAGTGGACCCCGCAGCACGGCTCCGAGGTCCCCCTCCCGGCCAGCCTCTCCCGCGTCGTCGAAGAGCGGCTGCGCGCGCTGACCGACCAGGACCGCCTGCTGCTGGCCACCGCCGCCACCCAGGGCGACGTGTTCCTCTCGCACACCGTCGCCGCCGCGACGGGCCTGCCCCACGACCTGGTCATGGAGCGGCTGCGCCTGATCGCCCGCGACCACCGCCTGCTCGTCCCCGGAACACCCCCGGCGTGGGCCCGCTGGGAGGCCGCCGACTGCTACCGCTTCGAGCACCGCGCCCTGTGGAGCGTGGTCTACACGGAGCAGAGCGCCGAGCAGATGCGCTCGCGCCACGCCCGCATCGCGCAGGCGCTCGGCCGGGGCCGGCCGGAGACCATGTCGCTGGAGCGCCGCCTGGAGATCGCCCGCCACCTCCGGCACGGCGGCCCCTCCTGCCTCCTCGCCTCGGCCGACGCGCACTTCGAGCTCGCCCGCGACGCCGCCACCCAGGGGCTGTCCTTCGCCGAGGCCGAGCGGCACTGCGAGGAGGTCGTCAAGGCCGTACGGGAGCTGCCCGCCGGAACCGAGGGCCGAGACGAACGCCTCGTACGGGTCGTCGAGCTGCTGCTCTCCCTCACCGAGGTCCGCTGGCGCGGCCAGAGCACCCCCGCCGGCGGACCGGACATCGACGCCCTGGCCGCCGAGGCGGAGGCCGCCGCCGCCCGCTGCGCCGACCCCGGCCTCGTCATCCGGGCGACGCTGCTGCGCGGCAAGACCCTGCTGGCGACGCGCGGCCTCGTACCGTCCCTGGAGAAGCTGCGGGCGGCCGTCGAACTGGCCGAGGAACACGGCGACCCGGCGGTCCTGTTCGTGGCCCGCGTCGAGTACGGACGCCAGGTCTCCAAGCGCAGGCTCGCCGACGGCCTGGCCCAGCTGCGTGAGGCGGAGCGGCTGTACGCCTCGGACCCGCTCCTCGGGGGCGGCGCCACCCCGGTCCTCCAGCACGCCCGCAACCTGGGCGAGATGCAGCTCGGCATCACCCTCTTCGACAGCGGGCACCTGTCCGAGGCGCTGACCCGGCTCAGCCGCTGCGTGGCACGGCTGCGCGACGAGCCGCTCAACGCGGAGCTCCCCATGGCGCTCAACTACCTCGCCCAGGTGCGCCTGGGCCTCGGCGACGACCGCGGGGCGGTGGGGGCGCTGCGCGAGGCCCTCGCGTTCGAGGCCGACCGGGGCGGCGACAGCGCCTGGCACGCCTACAACGCCGCACTCCTCGCCCGCGTCCTCGCCGACCGCCCGGACACCCGGGACGAGAGCCGGCGGCTGATCGCGGACGCCTGGGCGGAGACCGAGCGGACCTGGCTGGCCAACCTCGTCCCCCTCGTCCGCAACCTCTGCGCCGAAGTGCTCCTCACCGGCGCGGACGGGGACCCGCGGGCCCCCGGCGCCGCGGAGACCCTCGACGAGGCGGAACGGCTCGCCGTCGCCACCTGCGTCGAGACGCGGCGCAGCGGCATGGTCCGCAGCGAGATCGCCGCGTACTGCCTGCGCAGCCGGATCCGGCTGCGCAGGGGCGACCCGGCCGCGGCCGAGGAGCAGGCCCGGGAGGCCCTCAGGATGCTCGACGAGGTGGGGGACATGCCCGCGCTGCGGACGGAGGAGGTCCTCTACCACTCGGCGCAGGCCCTCGCGGCGCACGGCGCCGGGGAGGAGGCCCGGGACCTGCTCGACCGGGCCCGGCGGGAGGTCCGGCGCAAGGCCGGGCTGATCGAGGACGAGGCGCTGCGCGAACGGTTCCTGACCGGCGTGCCGCTCAACCGCTCCCTCCTCGCGGCCGCCGGGGAGGAAACGTGCTGACGATCACCAAGGAGTTCCACTTCTCGGCCAGCCACGTCCTGGACCGGCTGCCGTCCTGGCACCCGTGCGCCCGGATGCACGGCCACAACTACGCCGTGGTCATCGAGCTCTCCGGCCGCCGCGAGGACCTCACCGAGGCCGGATTCGTACGGGACTACCGGGACCTGGACGCCTTCAAGCAGTGGATGGACGAGACCTTCGACCACCGGCACCTCAACGAGGCGTTGGGGGGGGGTATCTCACCGTCGGCCGAGAACCTGGCCGTGTGGATCTTCGACCAGTGGACGGAGCGGATCCCCGAGCTGACGGCGGTCAGGGTCTCGGAGACCCCGAAGACCTGGGCGGAGTACCGGCCGGCCAGGGGTGAGTGACGGACCCCCGGCCGCACCGGTGCCCCGGCCGGGCTGACGGCGCCGGGCTCCGCCCGGCGGGCGGTCAGGCGGGAGCCAGGCCGTCTTCGACCAGGCCGGCGAGTACCGCCTGGCCCAGGGCCTGGACGGCGGACTGCGGACGCACCATCACCGTGAACTCCTTGATCCGGCCCTCCCCGTCGAACTGCAGCAGGTCGATCCCGTGGATCTGGCGGCCCGCGACGAGCGCCCGGAAGGGCAGGACCACCGACGGGGCGGCCTCCCCGTCCGCGCTGGTCTCGGCCTCCCCCTCCAGCCGCCCGAGGTAGCGCAGCTCCTCGAAGGTGCGCAGCAGGACCCCGAACAGGCCCATGACCATCGCCTTGCCCTCGAACGGGACGAACTTCACCGGGCTGTAGAGGCGGACGTCCTCCGTGAACAGCTCGTCGAGCGCGGCGAGATCGCCCTTCTCCACGGCGGCGCGGAAGCGTTCGGCAGTCTCCATGACCCCTCCCGAGATCTCTCATACTCAAGAATGTGACTAGTCACTTTCTTGAGTATGATGCCGAGGCGCACGAGGAAAGGGAAGGGGGGCGCGGACGGACATGGCACTGCGGCACGCGGTCCTGGCGGCACTGCTCGACGACGAGTACAGCGGCTACCAGCTGGCGAAGGCCTTCGACATCGGCGTCGCCAACTTCTGGCACGCCCTGCCCCAGCAGCTGTACGCCGAGCTGGCCCGGCTGGAGGCGGCCGGACTGGTCGCGGGCCGGGAGGTGGTCCAGGAGACCCGGCCCAACAAGCGCCTCTTCCGCGTCACCGACGCCGGCCGCGCCGAGCTGGAGCGGTTCGCCGAGGCCGCCTCGAAGCCCTCCTCCATCCGCGACGACCTCCTGGTCAAGGTCCAGGCCGCCGACCGCATCGGCACCGGACCCGTCATCGCACAGCTGGAGCGGCGGGCGGCAGAGGCCGAGGCCAAGCTCGAACTGCTCGGCCGGCTCCTGCTCGACCTGCGCGGAGACCTGGACGAGGCGGAGTACCTGCTGCGGGGCGAGCGGGTCGGGGGGTACCTGACCTGTCTGCGCGGCCTGGCCTTCGAACGGGAGCACCGCGACTGGTGCTTGCGGGCCGCGGCCGTACTACGGGAAAGGGAGCGCAACCGTGCCGAAGGATGAACCCCTGCGCTACGTCGCCCTGGGCGACAGCCAGACCGAGGGGCTCGGGGACGGCGACGACACGGCGGGCCTGCGCGGCTTCGCCGACCGGCTCGCCGAACACCTCGCGGCGGCCCACCCCGGCCTGCTGTACGCCAACCTCGCCGTACGGGGCCGGCTGGCCGCGCAGGTCCGCGCCGGACAGCTGGGGCCCGCCCTGGAGCTGCGGCCGGACGTGGCCACCGTCGTGGCCGGCGTCAACGACGTGCTCCGGCCCCGGTTCGACGCCGCCGAGGTGGCCGGGGAGCTGGAGGAGATGTTCGCCGCGCTGACCGCCGCCGGGACCCGGGTGGCCACCGTGACCTTCCCCGACGTGGGCCGGATCGCCCCCCTGGCCCGGCCGCTGCGCCCCCGCGTGGCGGAGCTCAACGCCCGTGTCCGCGAGGCCGCCGCACGCCACGGGGTCGTGGTCGCCGAGACCGGCCGGGCGGACGTCGCGACCGACCCGCGGCTGTGGAGCGCCGACCGGCTCCACGCGAGCCCCCTCGGCCACGCCCGGATCGCCGCGGCCCTGGCCGAGGCCCTCGCCGTGCCGGGCTGCGACGACGCCTGGCGGCGCCCCCTGCCGCCCCGGCCGCCCCGCACCGCCGCCCGGGCG